>JASLWO010000025.1 GCA_030740795.1 Acidimicrobiales bacterium
TTCGCCTTTGCTAGAAAGAATCTGTTTGCCGAATATGCCAACAATCTCTTGGTATTCTTCCTTCCCGGGTTGCAGAATTGAATGCCCGATAGTATCAACGTTTACCACGCACGCTCCTTTCTCCGAAAGAAACTCAGCAACTGTTGATTTGCCTACCCCAATCCCACCCGTAAGCGCTACGCAGAGAGATGTCATGTCGGAGTAAATCCTATGTGCAATTCGCGCAAAGCTCTTAGGCAGAAATTTTGGTGGTGGGCAAAATCATTTTTTTCTTCCAAGAACCACATTTCATCTACTCGTTCAATTAAAGCTTTGAAGCTAAGAAGGATTTCTCGGCGGGCAAGCGGTGCTCCCATGCAATAGTGAGTTCCAAAACCAAATGCTAGATGTTCTCGTGCATTTGGCCTTTCAAGATTAAGTAGTTCTGGATTGTCAAAGATTTCTTCATCCAAATTTGCCGAGGCGTAACGTACGTTTATTATCGAACCTTTGGGAATGAGCGTTCCATGAAGACTTACCTCCTCTGCGGTCTCGCGGAATAGTCCTTGGACTGGTCCTTCTAGACGTAAAATTTCTTCTACCAACACTGGGAGGAATTGCTTAGGATTCTCTTTAAGTAAACGCCATTGATCTGGTTGATTGATAAGTAGCATCACTCCTGCCGAGATTGCGTTTGTGCTTGTTTCAGACCCCCCTACAAATGTGTCCGCCATCATTTCCGCGTGGAGTTCTTCGTCAGTGAGAGTTCGTCCCCATTCTGGTATCTCAGTGTTCACTAAATCGCTAAGTAGGCTTTCATCGGGATGAGCTCTTAGACGCTCAAAGATTGGCTGAAAATAATGCTGGGCTTCTATCTCCATTTCAGTTGACCAAACAGCTTCTTCTTCAGTTTGCATCATCCCTAGTCGTTGAACCCAGGCATCCGTCCATTCTTTGATTTTCCAAATATCTTCTTCCGGAACTCCAACTTGATGGCCAATAACTATCAATGGGAGCGGAATAGCGAATTCGCGTACCCAATCGCACGTCCCATTGTCTATAAATGTGCTTATTAGGCGGTGTGCTAGATCTTCAACGAAGGCATCCATAGATTTGATCTTTTGCGGTCGGAACGCAAGAGCGAACAATTTCTTCATTTCTTTGTGTTCCGGGTCGTCTCTTCCTGCAAGAGTCGGTGCAGGCACCCAACCTTTTTCCTTGTAAATGTTCCTCAACATTTCTGATCTTTTATCTATCTTGCTTTTGTTTCTGCTATTCAGAAACCGTTTGGAATCACGAAGTACCGATTGGACATCTTCATACCTAGTAATGATGAACATTCCCGTTTTTGGGTCTTCCCACACAGGAGCGCCTTCACGAAGTATTTTGTATGCCCCATACGGGCACTCAGAGATTTCAGCGTCAAAGAAGTCAACTTCAGATGGATTTATTTTCGTTTCGTCGGTCATTTCTGATTAGTCATCGAATGAATCCGAGCTTCAACTTTTGGCGAATTAGTGCTAGTGGGAAAACGGTCAGCGGAAGTTTCTATCGCAAGGTATGCAGCTATTTCTTCCCACTCATCATCAACTCTTATTCCGGAACTATCTGCAGCGATGTTTAAACTCCTAAAAACAGAAACTGTTACCGCAGCATCAATCATGGCTTTTTCTCCAACTACTGATGTAAGATTTTCTCTTGCAGTTTCTAGTGTTCCGTCCAATCTATGGGCAGCTTCTGCAAACGCAATTAGTTCATTAGCATGAGGGACGCCTACTTGAAATCCGTTGCCATTAATCGCACTCTTTACATCAATTTTCTCTTCAATCGCTGCGCTACTCGAACTGAGCAGCATCGTATGTGCACTAGTTCAGTAGAAACACTCATTCAAAGCGGAAGTTCGAGCTGCAACAAGTTCAATTTGCGGTCGCGAAAGGTTCCTATGTTCCCATATCATTTCATTGAACGACGAACCAGAATACATTGCACGCACTAATAACATGCGTCTTGCATTATCTGCTTGAGCCAAACTTAATGAAACAGCTACGTGTGGTAATTTCTCTGCCGGGAACGTAGGCAAGAACGCAACTCCCTCAACAAGTCCAACGGGTCGTTCCATTGCAAGTTCGCCATCTACCGGATTCGGCAATTCTTGTCTTTCTACCCCGAGCGTGTCTGAAAGATGATCTATGGGAATAATTTGTGAAACCACCGCCGCTAATTCTGCATATTTGTCTTCACCTATCGCTTTAGTTATTCCGTCATAGGTTCTCTGGTCAATTTTAGATGTTTCATTTGCTACTAGACGAACTACCGCTCTCACGTACGGAGAAAGAACTTCGTCATTGTCTTTTGAGTAACTCTCAACTTCTCCGACTCTTTCCCAGAGTTTTCTGGGATTAGAATTTCTCGCTTCTTCTGCGATCTCTAGCCGTTCCTCCGCCGTCCACCAATTTCCTGATTGGCCAAGGTGGTCCCAAATGATTTTGAATGATTCTATAATCTCGGGAGTTACCTTTGGTTCCAAGCATTGAAATGGCATCCGCGCTCCTATCTAGACTCTTGGCTCTTTAGGAAGCCCAAGTACCATCTCTCCAAGTATATTTCTTTGGATTTGGGAAGTCCCAGCATAAATTGTCCCTGCTCTGGCATTGTAAAAAGCGCCTATCCATGAACCACTTTCGTTCGGAGCTCCCGGGTTGTCAGAATGAAATGAAGTCGACGGCTGAGATCCATTCAGGACTAATGCCTCGTTTCCTAGTATCTCTAGAGACAATTCTGTAACTCTTTTATGATATTCAGACCAATACAACTTAAACATGCTTTCCTGCGGTCCTGGTTGTTTACCATTTAAGAATCCGGTCAGCGTTCGCATGCCTAACAATCTCATAATTTCAACTTCAATATATGATTGTGCGAGTCGTTGGCGAATATTCTCGTCTTTAACTTTGTCTTTAATTTTCGCTAATTGAATAAGCTTATCCATTTCATTTCGGAACATAATCGGCATTGTTGCTGCACTTTCTCCTCTCTCATAGCCAAGCAATGTCATAGCCACAGCCCATCCCCCATTAACTTCCCCGATTACATTATCTTTCGCAGTTCTCGCATCTGTGAAAAAAGTTTCGTTAAAGTCCGATTCCCCAGAAAGCATTTCAATGGGCCGAAGTTCCACCCCTGTCTGGTCAATCGGACACAACATAAACGAAATTCCTTTATGTTTAGGGGCTTCTTTGTCAGTACGACAGAGAACAAAAATCCAGTTTGCGAATTGACCTGCGGACGTCCAAATTTTCTGTCCGTTTATTATCCATTCGTCACCGTCTAGAACAGCTGCACAACCTAGACTGCCAAGGTCTGAACCCGCATCTGGTTCAGAATAACCCTGACACCATACATGTTCTCCTGAAATGATCTTTGGAAGGAAATCAGCTTTCTGTTCAGGAGTTCCCCAGTGAAGGATCGTATTCCCAACCATTTGTATGCTGAAAGCATCATTTGAACCGCCAGCTGGAACACCAGCGCGCATGAATTCTTCTGCGAGGATAACTTGTTCCAACTCGCTTAATCCGCCCCCTCCAAACTCTGCTGGCCATGCCGGAGCCAAAAATCCTTCTTGCGCCAGAAGTGGTCTCCATACGTTATTGGTAAATTCATATGCTTCTCCAGCTGCAAGAGCTCCTATTCCTTGCCAATCATTAGGCAAATTAGCCTTTAGGAATTTCTTTACTTTCTCTCGAAATTCTTCTGCTTTTTCAGAGTATGTAGGTAACAAAAGTCACTCCAATCAAATCGGTATTTAAATCATAAGGCTTCGTCACTCGTCTCACATAATGCGGCACAAATTGATTTAGCCTACGACTCCCTTTTCTTTGAAGTCATTTATCTCTTGTTTCGAGTAACCAAGGTTCATGAGAGTCTCTTCATTGTGTTGTCCCCTATGGGCCGCCGTATACGACGGTTCAACAGGGGTCTCTGAGA
>JASLWO010000026.1 GCA_030740795.1 Acidimicrobiales bacterium
GAGTCTCCATTCAGGTCAGTTCCGTTCATTTCGAGAGAGTGGTTTCCTAATGGAAAGTCTGAAGGAATCGTAACTTGACCGTTTATTCTGCCGTTAATGTCTGCTTCAAATACTTCAAGTAGAAGAGGCTCAGAGAAAATCCATATCTCCACGAGGGAAAATGCTTCGAAACCGCTGCCGCGTATTGAAAATGCATATCCTGGAACTAGTTTGTCTGGAATCTCATCATATATTGGGGTTAATTCGTTGCTTTCGGGGGTGGTAATATCAGAATTAGTTTCGTATGAACTTTCTTCGTCAAGGTTCTCTTTAGTAGGCGGTTCTTCATTCAGGTTTTCCCCATCAGATGTGTCTGGGCTTTGGTCAATTTCTGACTTATCTAAATCTAGATTTTTTGGACCTGAGTCTTCTGATGTCTTGCCCGCTTCATCAGTGAAACTAATCTGGCTTTGTGCCTCTTTGTCGTCTCCACATGAGATCGATCCAATAATAGAAGCTATTACTAGCACTAACTTCAAATATTTCATAACGAAAGGCTACTAGTTAATTTTTTATTACGCTTTATGAAATTCTTAGCGTGCATCCTGAGTCGGTAAACAGCACTAGGGTTTCTTTTGCTAGGTTCCGAGTTTGGGTGTGCGCCCCCTGGGACTTAAACCCAGAACTTACTTATTCAAATGCGATGAGGCTTGGTTGGTAGTCATCTGGTGCTTGGTAGCCGAGAAGGTTAAGTGTGGTTGATGCTATGTGACTGAGTCCAGCACCAACTGGTGGTGTTAAGTCGTATTCATTGTTGTTTTGTGGGTCGTGGATTACGAATGGGACTAGGGCCAAGGTATGGGAAGTCACGGGTATACGTTCCCCGTTACTGGTTTCGGTGAACATTTGCTCAGCGTTTCCATGGTCGGACGTGTAAATCAGGATGCCATCTAACTCGTCGATGACTTGGATCAGTTGAGCTATGCATTGATCTACTGTCTCTACTGCTTTAGTAGTAGCTTCTAGATTTCCGGTGTGTCCTACCATGTCACCGTTCGCGAAATTCACTCGCCCGTACCGGTATTTCCCTGAACTGAGTAGTTCTATGGTTGCGTCAGTTATTTCTCGTGCTTTCATTGCTGGGGCTTCATCAAAAGGAACGTTATCTGAGGGTATTTCCACATATGTTTCTAATTCGTCGTTGATGTATCCGCTCCGGTTACCGTTCCAAAAATAGGTGACGTGACCGAATTTTTGGGTTTCGCTTATAGCGAATGATGAAACGTTCATTCCTGCAAGGTATTCACCCATGGTCCGGTCAATTACTGGTGGGTCAACCAGATAATTATTTGGGACTTGTAAATCTCCGTCGTATTGGAGCATCCCCGCATAGTAAACATTCGGATGGTTTCCCCTATCAAATGCCGTGAATTCTGCTTGCTCAAATGCTTGTGAGATTTCTATAGCCCGGTCTCCGCGGAAGTTAAAGAAGACTACAGAATCCCCGTCCTGTATTTTCCCGACCGGTTCATCATCAGCGCCGGTGATAACAAATGGTTCCAGATACTGGTCACCTAAATCGGTTTCGTTGTACAAGGTTTCAACCGCCGTTTTAGCGGAATCAAAGGCTCTTCCTATTCCGTGAGTGTGGCAGTCATATCCGCGTTTGACCATGTCCCAGTCAGCGCCGTACCGGTCCATAGTTATCATCATGCGCCCCCCGCCCGAAGCGATACGAACATTCACATCCGAAGCACGGTTCACTGTTTCAATGAAAGCCTCAGTTTTTTCTACGTATTCCAACGCGGATCGGGGAGCAGTATCACGGCCATCAAGGAGGACATGAACACAGATACTGTCAACTCCTTCAATAACTGCTTGGTTGATCATTTGATGCAGGTGCTCTATGTGACTGTGCACGTTCCCATCGGAAAGCAACCCGATAAAATGCATGGTCTCGGTACACCCCCACCTAATTGTTTCTTTCCACACTTCCGAGGCGTAAATGGTTTTCGTTTCTAACGCTTTATTTACGAGTTTCGCCCCTTGGGCAAAGATCCGCCCGGCACCTATAGCGTTATGGCCGACCTCACTGTTTCCCATGTCATCATCAGTGGGCATTCCAACAGCGGTGCCATGGGCAGCCAGTCGAGTAGATAACCGTGATGCAAGCAAAGCATCAAGCGTTGGCGTTTCTGCTTGCGTCACCGCGTTACTTGCCGTGTCTGCAGCGATTCCGACACCATCAGCAACCACGATAAGAACAGGACCGGAACGCCCCGAAAATGTGGGGTGAGGGTCCAGTGAAAGAGTCATAGATTCATCCTAGAAGAAGTCAGCTACCGAAGACTGATCTTTCCATCACCAGTCAGTGTCTCTCCAATTATCGCAGCCGACACGTTCTCGGCTACGAGTTCAGCGCACACATCAGCCGATTTGTCCTTATCAACACCAAACACCAACCCTCCAGAGGTTTGCGCATCCGCTAATAACAACAAATCAACTTCTCCGTATGAACCAGCATCAACCTGGTCAGTAATCCAAGAAAGGTTTCTACGTGTCCCATCGGGAACCACACCATCGGAAGCAAATTCTCGAGCACCGGAAATAAAATAAATTTCCCCAACATGCAAAACAGTATCCACGCCCGAAACTGCAGCCATTTTGCCAAGATGGCCGAGAAGACCGAAACCTGTAACGTCAGTCGCACCAGTAGCACCAGCAGCTACCGCAACCCTTGAAGCAACATCATTTAACTGCACCATCGAATCAATAGCTTGTTCGATCACTTCTTCACTAGCAACACCAGCCTTAATAGCTGTAGTGATCACACCTATACCTAAAGGTTTCGTCAGAATCAGGTCCTGACCCGGTTTTAAACCCGTATTGGTGAGCATTTGATCTGGGTTGACTTCACCAGTGACCGCCATCCCATATTTGGGTTCCGGATCAGAAATACTATGCCCACCAATAATCGCCATACCCGCTTGAGCAGCGATATCAGAACCGCCAAGCAACACCTCAGACAGCAGCTCAGTTGGAAGTTCATCATTGTTCCACGCCACAAGATTCAAAGCGAATAACGGTTTGCCTCCCATGGCATACACGTCAGAAACACTATTCGCCGCAGCGATACGACCCCACGTGCGCGCATCATTGACTAAAGGCGTGATGAAATCAACCGTGGAAACAATCGCGCGACCATCTCCAAGATCCCATACACCAGCATCATCACCGGTTTCTAAACCGACGAGGATCTCCGCATTTTCGTTTTCGTTCAGAAAGCTCACGACGTGAGCTAATTCACCAGGGTCGAGTTTGCAGCCTCAACCAGCTCCATGACTGAACTGCGTTAACCAAACAGTTTCTTTTTCGCTCATGCCGCTCCTTTCTCTCTATATAAAGGCTAGTTCCCCAAACACCCCTACCTGCGTGTTACCCGACTCTCTTTTACTACGAAGAAAAGAAGTACCCTCAGAATGTTGAGAAACCCGACAAACTTGATATGACTACATATGCCCATGAAAGCAACAAACCCCATCGCCATAACTGGTTTAGCTCTCTGTCTCTTTCTCGGATCATGTGGCAGCAACGAAACATCTCCTGTTGAAACAGAAGAAACAGAAGAAACAGAAGAAACCACTCAACCAACAGTTGAAGAAACCAGCGAAGAGCTAACAATCCCCGGAGAAGTAGCTTTCGCAGGTCAAATCGCCCAATCGTTGCTTGGAACATCAATTACAGAACAACAACAATCATGTTTATTCACAGCAGCGGCAGAAAACGAACAATTCGCCGAAGCCATAGCCGCTGTTCTCAACCAAAACGCGGCCCTCACCCCCGAAAATTTTAAAAACCTCATCGTCAATGTCCGCGACTGCGTCGGGCAAGACAGCATGAGCAACTCAATCGCTTTTGGACTTTCAGTAAATAAACAGAACGACGAACTCAGTACCTGTCTCAACGACGCATTTACCAACGACCCCACCGAAGCGGCATTTGTGGGGCTCGCAGCAGTAACGGCAGGTCTTGCAATCCCTGAAGAATACACCACCGCGACCATTAACCTACTCAACACGTGCGTACCAATTGGCATCGTAGCTAGCCAATTAACCTTCCAATATGAGCAAATGCATTCTTTCACAAAAGCCGTCAACCAAGAATGCCTCATAGATGAACTCAATAATTTCCCCGGCATTGATAAATTCTGGGAGGTTGCGTTCATAAGCCAAGACGCTGAACAGTTAGAAGGCATATCATCTCTCGTCGAACTCTGCGAAGAAGCACTCTTCGCGGATCTCCTTCAGGAAATACCAGATAATTTCGAACCTTGGTCCGGTCAAAAAACCCTAGCAACTGTCGCCCCACCAGCGAGAAATAACGCTTACACAGCGTCACCTCCAATGACCATTGAAGACGGCACCGCATATGAGGCGACCATAACAACCAATGATGGAGAAATGAGATTTCAACTACTTCCCGAAATAGCTCCCATAGCTGTCAATAACTTCGTGAGCCTTTCCCGAGATGGATTCTACGATGGTCTCATATTCCACCGAGTACTTGAGAATTTCATGGCACAAGGAGGCGACCCGATCGGGATAGGTACAGGAAACCCCGGGTACCGATTCGAAGATGAAATCGATCCGGAAACAACTTTTGACCAACGCGGTATCCTCGCCATGGCGAACTCAGGTCCTGATACCAATGGAAGCCAGTTCTTCATCACTTTCACGCAAACCCCTCACCTCAATGGAAGTTACTCAATCTTTGGAAAACTCATCTCAGGAGATGACGTGCTTGGTTCCATAGACCTTCGTGACCCGTCAAACCCCACAATACGGGGTGAACAAATCCTTTCCATCACCATCACTGAGCAATAACTCGGTGAGAGATATCGCTCTTAATATGATTTGGGTAGGCCCAGAGTTTTGCTGGAAATGAAATTCAGCACCATTTCTTGAGACACCGGCGCTATTTTCATTAACCGTGCTTCCCGCCAATACCGTTCAACATGGTATTCACTGGCGTACCCGAAACCGCCATGGGTTTGCATAGCCCGATCAGCAGCGAAAAAACTAGCTTCAGAAGCTAAATATTTAGCTGTGTTAGCAGCTTCAGCACAAGGCAAATCGTTGTCATAACGCCAAGACGCTTCCCTGATGACAAGTTCAGCGGCATGTAACTTCATGTGAGCTTCCGCTAACGGGAAAGCAATACCCTGATTCATGCCGATCGGACGGTCAAACACCACCCGTTCTTTCGCATAGTCAACAGCTTTTTTCACAGCGGCTCTTCCAATACCAAATGCTTCAGCTGCGATCAGAATACGTTCAGGGTTTAACCCATCGAGAATATAGCGGAAACCTTCCCCCTCGTTTCCGATAAGACGACTTGCTGGTACGCGCAAACCGTCATATCTAACTTCGCATGAAACTACAGCGTTCCTGCCAACTTTCGCGATGGGAGTAATATCAACAGCGGAATCATCTAAATCAACGAGGAAAAGAGATATGCCTTCCGTTGGACTCGTCACATCCTCAAATGGTGTTGTTCGCACAAGAAGCAGGCACATGTCGCAATACGGGGCTTTACTTGTCCACACCTTCGCTCCAGTTATGACATATTCATCACCGTCGCGTTCAGCACGAGTCCGAATTTTGGTCGTATCAGTTCCCGCATCAGGCTCGGTCACTCCGAAAGCAACATGGATCTCGCCGGAAGCCACCCCAGGCAACACTTCAGAAACCAGTTCAGAAGATCCGTATTTCCGAACCGGTTCCATCCCGAACATAGATAGGTGAATAGCGGAACAACCATTCATAGCAGCTCCGGAAGCAGCAATTTCTTCCAACACTATTGACGCTTCGGTAATTCCTTTTCCCCCACCCCCGAACTCTTCAGGTATAGCAATACCGATCCATCCACCTTCAGCGATTTTTTCATAGAATTCCCAAGGGAATTCATGAGCTTTATCTTTCTCAGACCAGTATTCATCAGGGAAATCAGCGCAGACACGCCGCACTCCGTCACGTATGGCTTCGTACACTTCGTTGCCTTCAAAATCCATGACTCGATGTTCCCTTCAAGTTGAACACGACCGCGTTCTCGTCACTCTACAAGCCAGTGACGATGACTTTCGCGTAAGTGGACTACATTTCTTGACCAGAAATGCGGTAATGTTCACCCGTGGTCGGATCAATACTCGGTAACCGTGTTCCAAGAACAGAAGATTTAAATCTCCTCACGAACGGAGGAACCTACGTCTATGACTTGGCTCTTGAAAACGTCGCCCACGCGTATTTCGTCCGGTCCACGGTCGCCCACGCAAAAATAAAAGAAGTAAACATAGAGGAAGCTGTTACCGCTCCAGGCGTACTGGGAGTCATCGATGCTAACGAATTAGGTATAGGACCGGTCAGTGCTGGACTAATGAAAGTAAATGACCTCTTCGCAAGAACTCCTCTCGCTACAGACACCGTACGATATGTTGGAGATCCAATAGTGGTCATCGTCGCGGAAACATTCCAACAAGCGATGGATGCCGCCGAACTGGTCTATATCGACTACGAATACTTACCCACCATTGTCAACCCTGAAGATGCTTTCATTGAAGGAAGCCACCTGATCTTCCCAGAGAAAGGCGATAACCTCGCGATTTCTTTAGTGGACCCAGACAAAGATGTTCTATCTGATGCCACCCATGTCATTCGCGGAAGGTACGTTAACCAGCGCGTAGCTGGAGTTCCGTTAGAACCAAACTCGGCAGCCGCGATACATCATGACGATGGAAGAATCACCTTTTACTGTGCGACGCAAATGCCGCACAGTTTGAAAGATAAACTCGCTGAGACATTAGACCGTGAACCAGAAACCATACGTGTCATCGCCCCCGACGTAGGCGGCGGTTTCGGGGCGAAAGCCGGCCTGTACATAGAATTTCCTGTTCTGGCTGTGCTAGCTGAAAAATACAACCGCCCGATCACATGGACAGAAACCCGAAGCGAAGACATGGTCGCCCTTGCCCACTCCCGGGCACAAATCCAATACTGCGAAACCGGATTCGATGAAGAAGGAAAACTCACCGGAATGCGTGTCCGACTCGTTGGCGACGCCGGAGCTTACCCAAGCATGGGGGCGCTCCTCCCAGGGTTAACGAAACAAATGGCGAATGGAACCTACAACTTACCGAAACTGCGATTCGACGTTGCTGTAGCCATCACCAACACATCCCCAACAGGTGCATACAGGGGAGCCGGACGCCCCGAAGCGACCGCTTTAATTGAACGCTCCATGGATCAGGCATCAATAGAACTTGGAATAGATCCATTGGAAATCCGAAGAAAGAACTTCATCCAACCAGACCAGTTCCCATTTGACACATTGACCGGATGGACATACGACACCGGAAATTACCTCGCACCGTTAGAAAAAGCAGCAGAAATTATTGGGTATAAAAAACTTCGTGAAGAACAAAAAAACCGTCGTGAACAAGGCCAAAACCTGGCATTGGGAATAGGGGTAGCTTCCTACGTTGAAGTCACCAGCGGCGGCGGAGGATCAGAGTACGCTTCGGTGGAAATACACGAAGATGGAACCGCCACGATGAAAGCAGGAACGTCAGCCCATGGACAAGGACATCAAACAAGTTACGCAATGATCGTGTCCGAACACACCGGAATACCGGTAGAAGACATCAAACTCATCCAATCAGATACCGACATTGTTCCACGGGGGGGAGGAACAGGAGGTTCACGGTCACTTCAACTCGGCGGTTCTGCCATACGCAACGCCACCGAAGCCGTAATAGATAAGGCACGCAACGTCGCAGCCCACCTCCTCGAAGCTTCATTAGATGACATTATCGTCAACACGGAACAAGGCACTGTTGGTGTCGTCGGTGTCCCAGCAACCGCATTGACATGGGCTGAACTCGCCCAAGCAGCCCAAAAAGAATTACCTGAAAATGTCCTTGACCAAGCCGATGACATGGAAGGGTTAGCAGCCCAACTCGACTTCGAACAAGAGAATGGGACGTTCCCATTCGGCACCCATATTTCCGCTGTTGAAGTCGATTTAGAAACCGGATCTGTGGAACTTCTCCGACACGTCGCCGTTGACGACGCTGGAACGGTTATCAATCCACTTATCTTTGAAGGGCAACAACAAGGAGGCATCTCCCAGGGCATCTCCCAAGCCTTATTTGAAGAAGTCCTATACGACGAATCCGGTAATCCACTCACAGGAAACCTCATGAATTACACGTTCCCTTCAGCAGCCGAAATGATTGATTTCGAAACCCATCACACTGTCACCCCAACCCACCTCAACCCACTAGGGGCGAAAGGCATCGGAGAGGCATCAACAATAGGTTCAACCCCCGCAGTCCAAAACGCTGTCATCGATGCCGTATCCCACCTTGGAATACGTCACTTAGACATGCCGTGCACTCCTGAACGAATCTGGAAAGCAATCACTGAAGCTCAAGCAGGGACACTAAAGGACCCATGGAGCGAACCCCCAACGATTTTCGATCAGTTTGGCAAATGATTACGTTCCGGTTCCGGATCGCCCGCAACAAAAATCGTTAACGTAGTCAAAACCGCCATACAAACAACGCCAACAGCGAACGGAGTTAGGGACTCTTCAATAACTGAATTCATGACCCCACCGATAGCTGCCCCAAGAGACATCCGAATCGCACTCGTGAACGCTCCAGCTGTCCCGGCTATGTCACCCATCGGGAACAACGCGGCGGAATTCAAATTCGGCATGATGAACATGAATGTTGACAAGACCACAGCGAGAATGGGAATAAACAACCAGAAACCCGGCGAGCCTCCCTTCACCATTGTCGCTACCAACAAAACCGTTGAACTGAACACAAGAAAAAGAGAAGCTCCAAACAGTAATTTTTGAATACCGAGAGCCATAACAATCTTTCCATTTATCAAAGCAGTGATACCGAACATGATCGCCACAACCCCAAAAATGATTGGGAATTGGTCACCCCTACCAAGAATATCGCTGATGATCCGTTCACTACTCGACAAATACATGACAAAAACCGCTTGCAAACAAACTGATGAAAGCGTGTAGAAAGCTGTGACTCGAGTACGACACACACGGGCATACCCTTTTTTTGTTGAAGCCCAACTAAACCTAGTCTTGTACTCGGGTTTAAGTGTTTCAGGGAGACGGAGACTCCAAAAACTCATTCCAACAGCAAATACCGCACTGAACCAAAAAATGCTTTCCCAAGGAAAAATAGCGATCAACCCAGCGCCGAACGTCGGCGCGATGACAGGAACAAGGACGAAAACGGCCATCACTTCTGACATGGCTTTCGCCATTTGACTACCTTCAAAACAATCTCGGACAACAGCGACAGCGACAACTCGGGTTCCCGCAGCTCCTATTC
Organism: Acidimicrobiales bacterium; assembly: GCA_030740795.1. Classification (GTDB taxonomy): domain Bacteria; phylum Actinomycetota; class Acidimicrobiia; order Acidimicrobiales; family UBA8592; genus UBA8592. Next base: position 9,401 of record JASLWO010000026.1, read on the forward strand.
CCCACACAAACCGCAAAACCAACAACGTTGCGAAATTCGGTGCTAGAGCAGAACCAATAGAACCAATGATAAAGATAAAAATCCCAATGAAAATAATTGGTTTACGACCGTACCAATCAGTAAGCGGACCGAAAAACAACTGAGCGACAGCCAATCCAATGAAATAGACAGTGATAAGTTGCCCCGGAGCCGACGAATCCTCAGCGAGACCATAGGCAACACGGATATCGTCAAAAGCTGGGAGAAGCATGTCAATGCCTAACGCCATTAACGCCATTAACGCAGCGATCAAAGCAAGAAGTTCTCTTCGTCCTAATGGTAAGGGCGATACATCATTGTTAACCATGGGGGAATCCTCGCTGAGGCATTCCTGCACCCTACCCCTTGAAACCCGTTCCCTATGCAAACAGTTTCAAATATGAGAAGAAACTACGTAATCACACCATTAGAAACCCATTCAGAGACTCCGAAATTAGATGTAGGTTAGTGAAAACTTTCGCAAATCGGTAACGCAAACTCTTAATAATTGATCACATCACCGAACACAGGTACACACTTAGTGAACAAATGCGTAACATAAAAGTAATGTAACGCGGCGAAATGATTCCTTATCCTCCAAGTGTTGTTAGAATCATTCACCTGCCTAATAGGAGGGTAAAATGAAAAAGAAATTAGTAGCGCTACTAGCTATTCTGCTTTCTTTCGCGATGATCGCCACAGCATGTGGTAGCGACGACGACGACAGTAGCAGCAGTAGTAGTTCAAGTAGCTCTTCGGAGAGTTCGTCAGCCACGCCTGATGAGCCTTTGAACATTGGTACGTTGTTGCCTGAGACGGGTGCGTTGGCTTTCTTGTCAGCTCCGTTGCTTGAAGGTGTCAACATGGCCAT
>JASLWO010000027.1 GCA_030740795.1 Acidimicrobiales bacterium
TGTTATTCACTGAATTTGATTAACGGTCAGATAATTGGCTTAGGAATGCCTGAAAAGCTTCATCTCGACTGCAACCAGCTCCAGTTCCAGATGCTTGAATTCTTTCACCTACATCTGGAATTGGAGCACCTTTGAAGATATTAATTAAATGACCCGGGTTCCAATTAAGTATCAAGCCACATTGAAATTGAGTTCCCTGCCTTGAGCGCCTTTGAGAGATCCCCACTATCTTCTGGTCATTAATAAATATTTCCCCTGGACCCTTACCAGCAAAGCACACCAGATCAGAAAGCGAAGATCGGATAAACTGACCGTCATAGAGCAAGCAGTCAACTGAGATGGATTGCAACGCGTCAAGCCAAATTCCGCCCATCCATAAAGAGGATCTCTTTATATCTTCTAGCCAAAAACGTGACCTAGTTGGAACAAATACGTCAAGCCATAGTAAATCTTCAGGAATAACTAGAACCGCGCCGCCTCCACTACGTCGAGACGCTAGGTGAATTCCTTCCCTTTCCATGTAAGAGAAGTCCATGAAAGCTTTCTCTCTCTCAGAACTCCCCAGAACGACATGAGGACATACTGGTTCAACAACGGATATTGTCGGCGATCCCCTCTCTGCATGCTCAAGAGGGGTCGTTAATTGCTTATGCTCAACAACCCATTCTTGTGAAAAACCCTTGATTGGATTCAAAGTCAATTCCATTTACCTACTCGCAGATGGCCAGCTTCTGCACCACTTAAGATATGTGACGGTATCAGAGGCGACATGTCTGCCATCATACCCATCACCATATGCAGTTTGAAGCCTGAACTCAAGATAGGAAATTTCTGGAAGGGGCAGAAATGGTGGCTTCCGATTCCAACCAGATCGTCGTAGTTTCCATAGCTGGCGGATAGCTATCGGCCAAAGCAGTGGCCTGCAGAACACGGTCGCTACAACTTGAAGAATTGTTTTTCTAGCTAGAGGCATCAGCTACCGCAACTTTTCTTTTGGAAAAGCGAAAATAACTAAATTAGCAGGTTCAGTTACCAGAGTCATCTGGCCGAAATTTCCCGCGCAACCTACTCCGTCTCCCTGATAAAGAATCTCTCAATGATCCAGAACGGACACTCATTGAGAGCTGATTCATTCCAACTCGACCAAGTTTCCTAAGATTTTGTTCGAAGAGAAGGGCTGCAGCTAACATCACAGCGAAACCAATGAATGCTAGCCAAAAGCTTACCGACAACGTCAATACGATAGTTACTAATCCAACTATGAACCCAAAAACTGACCATTTTATATTTCGCGCAGAGTGCGTGTATACAGTGGTTGTTGCAACTTCTTTAGCCAATGCAGGGTCACTCTCATGGAGCTGTTGCTCAATTTGGCTAAGTATTCTCTGTTCGTCTTCAGAAAGAGGCATACCTACATCATCTCATAAAGGAAGTAATTCAACAACGTCGAGACCCAGTGTTTTTGCTAACTTGATGGTCCCCACTGCTGAATCCCGCGTTTCTTTGTCACTAAACCATCATTAGTCAACGTGCTTGCAGCGCCTATTGAGTCTGGGCCAAATTTAGATCGTATTGAATCCATTGCGTCTTCTGCTTCTCTCCATTCAGGGTCGTTGCTTTCCAATTCTTCAAACGAAAGTTGGATTCCTTCATTAATCTCATTAAAGTTTGAAGCTCCAACTCCAAGTAAGCGAACTCCCGTAGATAGATCTACTGTAACGAGTAACTTAAGTGCTTCACGGCTGATTACTTTGCCGCTGTCAGTAGGATTTGGGAGAGTTAGTGAACGAACAAACGTAGAGAAGTCCTTTAACCTGACTTTAAGGTTTATAGTCTTGGCAAGATAACTGGATTCACGTAACCTTTTCCCAACCGCATCTGACATTCTATGAATTTCAGACTCTATCTTCGCTAAATCAAAGAGGTCATCTGCAAAGGTCTCTTCATGGGAGATGGATTTCGCAACTTGGTCGGATTTAACATTTCTTTCGTCAATTCCATGTGCAAGTCTATACAAATGGGATCCTTGTACTCTACCGAGAGCATTTATTAGATCAGTTTCAGGAAACTTTCGAAGATCTGCTACGTGAATGACACCTAGCTGATCCAATCGCTTTACTGTCACTGGACCAACCCCCCAAAGAGCTTTCACCGAAAGTGGATCCAGAAAATCAAGTACGTTACCCGGATGAACTACCTTTACTCCGATGCCAGGAATCGGTCCTGTCGGACTTGGCTTTGGTTTAGCTTCCTCTGTCGCTAACTTAGCTAGGAATTTATTTGGAGCTACCCCGACTGAACAATTTAACCCTTGATCTTGTTTCACATCATTTCTTATAGCGCATGCTATTTCAAGAGGAGTTCCATACAATCTTTGACTACCTCCAACATCTAGGAAAGCTTCATCTAAAGATATTGGTTCAACCATTGGCGTATACCTTTTAAAAATTTCCATGACTTCATAGCTAACTGCCGCGTAGTACGTGTGGTCACCAGGTAGGAAAATGGCTTTAGGGCACAATTGGCGAGCTCTAAATGATGGCATAGCGGAATGTATCCCATACGAACGAGCTTCATACGACGCAGCAGCAACTACCCCTCTGTTACCCACACCCCCGACGATTACAGGCTTTCCAACGAGTTCAGGTTTTCGTACAAGTTCAGCAGAAACAAAGAAAGCATCCATGTCTACATGAAGAATATGGGAAGTTGAAATAACTTTTTTCATATTTAACTGAGTTCTTTTAATTGGATTACCACTCCTAATTTTTCAATAGGAGCACTCCTCCAATACGATAATACGCATGACTGGTGAAAATCTTGAAGAAAGCACTCACGAAGAAAAAAAATTTGAGCAAGAGATTTCAAGTATGGCTACACAATCACTTGAAGAGTTCTCAATTTCTAGCCTTCCACTTACAGAGACCTTGACAGCCGAACCTTCCAGGTCTTCCCAACTTCTCGCATTTGGTTCAATAATTATAGGAGGATTGTGCGGTGGACTAATTGGCTTCGCCTTTACTGACCTTCAGTGTTCAGATGGTTGCAGTGGAATATCAGGAATTGGGGGGCTTGTGGGGGCATTGGTAGGCGCTGGTGGTGTGGGCATCGTAGCTATTCTCGTTTTACGTGCCATGAACGAGTGGAAAACAAAGAAACACCCCGGGGAAAACACCACGAGGAAGAATTAAGTGCAGGAGAATCTAATTTTGCGGGATCTCGCAATCAAATCTGTCGTTGAAGCCTGCACGTTCTTAGAAACGATTAATTTCGGTTACACAACCGTAGAGAAAAAATCTTCAGAATCTGATCTGGTAACCGAAATAGACCGGAGAATTGAAAAGGTGATAGTTGATTTTCTACGAGGCGAACGCGGATCTGATAGTTTTCTAGGGGAAGAAGGTTCGACTGTAACCGGATCATCAGAAATCAAATGGGTTATAGACCCAATAGATGGAACAACTAATTTCGTCTACGGAATCCCAGGATTTGGTGTATCTGTCGCTGCTGAAAAGAATGGAGAAATAATCGCTGGAGCGGTTGCTGATCCAGTCCATAATGAGATCTACGATGCTGCCAAAGGCTTTGGTTCGCGTTGCAATGGGAATAAAATAAATGTCCGCAGAGGCAATAAAATAGAATCTGCTCTGATTGCTACCGGCTTTAGCTACTCTACTGAACGAAGAGAAGTCCAGAGCAAGATTCTCACCCAATTACTTCCCAAAATTGGGGACATTCGAAGGTTTGGTGCAGCCGCAGTTGATTTATGTTGGGTAGCAAACGGAAGAGTGGATGCTTTTTACGAAGAAGGCTTAAATTATTGGGACTATGCAGCCGGATCTCTCATAGCTTTAGAAGCTGGTGCAACAGTTCAACAATTACCTGACTTCTTAGGGGAAACACTTCTTGTTGCAGTTTCTCCTGAAATCGAAATGGATTTCCTCGCCTTTCTAGAGAGAGCGTGTAATCAAATAGTTGAGGATTCCTGAAAGTTCTTTACCCTGATCTGCAGTATTCCCCTATCATGTTCTTATGGGTACCAAAGTTCTGGTAGTAGAGGATGATGAGCGCATACGTACCGCTGTCCGCCTCGCTCTCGAAAAAGAAGGCTGGAATGTGCTTGACGCTGCTAGCGGTGAGGAGGCCTTACAAATTTTCCATGACCAAAAATGCGATATTGTTTTGATTGATATCATGCTTCCAGGAATTGATGGATTTGAAGTTTGTAGATCAATACGGAAAACAAGTGACATCCCTGTTGTCATGGTTACCGCTCGAGATGACACACACGATGTGGTTGCTGGACTAGAAGCCGGAGCCGATGATTACCTTACAAAACCATTTGCACCCAAAGAATTAAGTGCGAGGATCAGGGCATTGCTTAGACGGGTGCGTCTCCCCTCCCCAGAACTTAGCAAACTCGACTTTGGTGACCTACAAATCCTTCCTGACCAAGGGCAAGTCATCGTCAATGGGGCAACTATTCACCTAACCCGAACCGAATTCCAACTGCTTGTGGAACTTGCTTCAATACCTGGCCGCGTCTTTAGTAGGGAAGAACTACTAGAAAGAGTTTGGGGGAAGGACTATTTCGGTGATGGACGCCTAGTAGATGTCCACATTCGTAGACTTCGAAAGAAAATTGAGCCTGAAGATGCAAGACCTCGGTATGTCATCACTGTGCGTGGCTTTGGTTACAAATTAAAGAACTGATTTAACATATGGGATCAGAAAGGAAGACGTTCCGTTTACGAGCCAGACTTATTTTAACCTTTGGTCTTGGAGCTTTACTCATAACAAGTGCCCTATCAGTACTGACTTATCTTCTAGTCCGAAACAACTTAATTGAGTCAAGGGAGCAGAGTGCTTTAAGTGTCGCTTCTGTGAATGCGTCCCAAGCTGAGAGAAGGATCTACGAAGGGGCAACTGACAAAGCTGTGCGAGATTTCCTGTCAAACTTGCGAGGTGTCCGTGCTGAGTCCACCCCACTTCTTCGTTTAGAGACAGATTGGATTTCTGCTGATCCTGTTCTATTTGAAGCTCCCGAAAGTCTTGATCCAAAGTTGCTTCAAGCCGTAAGTACCTCTCCAACAAACGGGGCTGAAATGCGGTATCGCATGAGCGATGGGACCCCTGTACTGGTCATAGGATTCCCTTTGACGACTCGTAACGCTCTCTATTTCGAAGCTACCCCTCTTGATGACATTGAGGACACGCTCAGTTCTCTGTCTAATGTTCTACGGCTAGTTAGTGGAGGAATATGCCTATTTGGCATCTCTCTGGGTTTTTGGGGTTCTAGACGTATCCTGTTGCCGATAGAAAAAGTTGGGCAAACTGCTAGTGCTATAGCTGCAGGTGATTTGGCTGCAAGGCTTGACGTCGGCAACGACCCTGATTTAGAGGCACTAGCAGCTTCTTTCAATCAAATGGCTACGAATCTAGAAGAAAGAATAGAAGCTGATGCTAAATTCGCAAGCAACGTATCTCATGAATTGAGATCCCCTTTGACGACAATCTTGGCATCAATAGAAATTCTCAACTCCAACAAGGATGTTCTTGATGATTCGTCACGATTGGCCCTTGACCTCCTTAATGAAGACTTGGAGCGATTCCACCAACTTGTTGAGGATCTATTGGAAATCTCCAGATACGACGTAAGCGCAAACGCTCTCACTCTAGAGAGATTTATGATCGTTGAATTTCTAGAGCGAGTTACAGAACAGAATTTTTCTACAGACACCCAGCTCGTGTTCTCTAATGAACTTTTGAAAGTCGTAATAGAGGCTGACAAAAGACGCTTAGCTCGCGTAGTTAGCAATCTCTTGGACAATGCTAGACACTATGCAGGCGGAGCCACACATATCGAAGTTGAGCGGGCAAATGATGGATTGATTATCTCTGTTCTTGATAATGGACCCGGAATAGACCCTGAAGAAAGAACTTCGATATTTGAACGATTCGCTAGAGGCTCTGAAGGTGGTAGGCGAGGTTCAGGAACAGGTACAGGCCTAGGCTTATCACTGGTCGCTGAGCACGTGAAACTCCATGGTGGTTTTGTTACCGTCACTGAGAATACTAAAAGTGGGACCGGATCTAGGTTTACCATCACTCTCCCAGGAGTAGTGAGATGAAAAAGGTTATTTGCTGCATATTTCTCTTATGTCTAATCATCTCTGCTTGCGGTGTTCCTGAAGATAGCCAACCCAAGGCAGTTGATTCTCCTATCGGCGCGCAAACTGAGAATCCATTGGATCAACCAGATACAGGTGAGCTCAGATCAGAAATTATCTATCTATTCAGCGAAAACAACTCACTCTTGCCGGTCTCACGCGAAATCCCAACAGATGAACTTCGCGTCACAGATTTAATAAACGAGCTCGTTGCTGACCTTTCTGAGACTGAACGCGATGCCTCTTTAAGTACCGCTGTTCCTATTGGCTTATCACTATCAGGGGTTGACCAAGATGAAGATGTTGCCACAATAAACTTCAGTGCTGGAGGATTGGAAGTAATTGAAGGCGAAGAGCTTACAAAGGCGCTTGCGCAAATCGTCTGGACTCTAACTGAAACGGGAACTCTTGATGCAATCTTTATTTCCATAGAAGGTGACATAAAGACTTGGCCTACTCCTAATGGAGGAGACCAGCAGCTTCTCAGACGGATACAATTCATGAGTTACGCTCCGGAGGTTAGCCTTGGAATCACCCAATAAGGAACCACATTCAATGATTGTCTTTATTATGGAAATGATTGACGAATGAGTGTGATTCTTGCGATTGATGCTGGAACGACTGGAGTGCGTTCGCTGCTTATTGATAGAAGTGGATCTGTGATTGACTCTGCTTACAGAGAATTTGCCCAATACTTCCCGCAGGGCGGGTGGGTTGAACACGACCCAACAGAGATTTGGGATTCAGTCAAAGCAACTATGTCAGATGTACTAAAAAGATACAGGGGAAATCCAGAAGCGATAGGAATCACTAATCAACGTGAAACGATTGTGGTTTGGGATAAGAATACTTCTGAACCGCTTCATAGGGCTTTAGTTTGGCAGGACCGAAGAACTTCAGATCGTTGCGACGAACTTCATAACGAGGGTGCCATTACTATCATTCGAGAGTCAACTGGATTAGTGCTTGATCCATATTTCTCTGCGACAAAAATTGAGTGGCTTATTAAAGAAGGCGGCTTAACCCCTAAAGACAATGTGGCATTTGGAACTATAGATAGCTGGCTTTTATGGAAACTTACTGGTGGTGCAGTTTTCGCTACAGACACAACGAATGCTTCCCGAACCATGCTTTTCAATATCAAGGATATGCAGTGGGACAATGAACTTTTAGATATATTCGGTGTTAGCGAATACAATTTACCTGAGGTGTTGCCTTCTAGCGGATATTTTGGTGCAACTTCAAGCGCTGCGCCATGTGGTGCTGGCGTCCCCATTACTGGAATAGCAGGTGATCAGCAAGCATCTTTATTCGGACAGGCAGCCTTTTCCGAAGGAGATGCTAAAAATACTTACGGGACGGGGTCATTTATTCTAATGAATGTAGGTGACGAGTGCCCTGAACCTGTTGATGGATTGCTCTCAACCGTTGCATGGACTCTAGAAAACGGAGGTGAGCCCTATACAACATACGCTTTAGAAGGCTCCATCTTTGTTACAGGCGCAGCCGTTCAATGGCTACGTGATGGCTTAGGCATCATAGAAAAAGCATCCGAACTTGAAAGTATTGCACTTCAGTGCGAGACGACTGGTGGTGTATTCTTCGTTCCCGCTTTCACGGGTCTAGGTAGCCCATGGTGGGACCCTCGCGCACGAGGGGCAATTATTGGACTGACACGGGGAACCGCACGCCCTGAAATCGCCCGGGCAGTGATTGAGTCAATGGCTTTCCAAACGCGGGATGTTATTGATGCTATGAGTTTAGGGTCAGGAAGAAATATTAATAGTCTTCGGGTAGATGGAGGTGCTTCCGCAATGAATTTATTACTTCAGCTTCAGGCAGACCACTTGCAAGTCCCTGTTTCACGCCCAACAGTTCATGAAACAACTGCTCTGGGAATTGCTTACCTTGCTGGACTTTCCCATGGATTTTGGAGTTCTCTTGAAGAGATAGCAGACCTTTGGAACCTTGATTACAGGGCGGACCCATCAGAACCTACTTTAGAAATCAGAGAGTCTTACCAGAAATGGCTAAAAGCTGTTCAGAAAAGTTTTGATTGGGCGGATTAAATACCAGTCCTAAAGCTTCGTAAGAGTATTCTTTATTTGTCTTATAGCTTGATTCGTTCGTTGTTCATTCTCTATTAGGGCGAACCTTACATACCCTTCGCCACCAGGTCCGAAACCAATACCGGGAGAGGTCGCCACTTTCGCTTCTTTGACAAGCCAAGAAGCGAACTCTATAGACCCCATTTCAATGTAAGCATCTGGAATTTTTGCCCACGTGAACATCGTTCCTTTCGGGGGATCAATTTCCCACCCGATCCTGTTCAATCCGTCACAGAGGGTATCTCTTCTACTTTCGTAAATGCTGTTAACTAGTTGAGGGTGGTCTGCTGCTTCGTTCATAGTTACAGTGGCAGCTATCTGTATCGGTTGGAAAGTTCCGTAGTCAAGGTACGACTTTAATTTTGCGAGTGCTGCTACCACTTCACTGTTTCCCACCATAAATGCCACCCGCCACCCCGCCATAGAGAATGATTTAGTCATCGAATAAAGTTCAACAGCAACGTCTTTCCCTCCATCAGCTTGGAGGATAGAAGGAGGTTGATACCCATCAAAGCCAAGGTCTGCATACGCAAAATCGTGAACAAGCAGAACATCTTTTTCCTTTGCGAAATCTACCACCTGTTGCATGAAATCAAGGTCAACGCATGTTGTCGTCGGATTGTGTGGAAAAGATAAGAGTATGACTTTAGGTCTAGGCCAGCTATATTCCCATCTTTCTTGCATGGTTCCAAAAAAATCAGATCCAGTTGATAGCGGTATCTCTCGAACCTCCGCTCCGGCGAATAAAGGAGCATATAGATGGATTGGGTAGGATGGTGAGGGCACCAAAACAGCATCGCCGGCTTGTACCACAGCCCACATAAGGTGAGAGAGGCCTTCCTTTGCGCCAATCGTATTTATTGCTTCAGTTTCGGGATTTAGAGTTACTCCAAACTTATTTTCATAAAGTCCACAAATTGCTTCTCGCAATTTTGGTAAGCCTCGACTTAAGGAATAGCGATGGTTTCGTGGATTCTGAGCTGCTTCGCAAAGCTTCTCGACAGCTATATCCGGTGAGGGTAGGTCAGGGTTCCCAAAACCAAAATCTATAATGTCATCACCGTTTCGACGACCTTGTATTTTCAGGTCGTTGATTATCGTAAAAACATATGGGGGCAGGTTATTAATTCGGCGAAACTCCATCTGCACAGGCTAACCGGTTTATACGTCTGGGACATGTACCTTTAGAGATCTCACACGAGGAATCTCACATTATTTGGTTACCGAATATAGCTGCACCTACTGACCCTGCCTTGTTGCCGAATCTAGCTAAGGCGATCTCTGTCTTCTCGGAATTAGGCTGAGTATCTGTGATCTGATAATAACTTTGCTTAATTGCTTCCAAAAATGGACTGCCTATCTCAGTTATTCCGCCGCTTAGGACAATCATTTCAGGATCTATCATCTTTGTTAAGTTATGAAGACCCATGGAAACAAATTCGCTATAGATTGACAGCACTTTAATAGCTTCTGGGTCATCTCCTTGAACTGCTGCACCTACGGCTTCACTAGATAGTGGGTTACCTTCCGTGACCAAACCAAATTCTATTTCTCCTATGAGACCTTCCCGCTGCATTTGATTTGCTAATCTACCCAACGCTGATCCGGAAGCATATTGTTCCCAACACCCTTGCTTCCCGCATGGGCAGGGAAGTCCTTCCCTTTCAATGACCATATGTCCTACTTCTCCTGCATAACCGGAAATTCCCTTATGGAGTTGCCCATTAAGAAGTATTCCCGCTCCTATCCCTGTTCCGAATGAAACAACTATTAAATCTTTCTTGCCTTTCGCAACTCCTAGTTGAGCTTCAGCCCAAGCCGCGCAATTAGCATCGTTTTCAACGACAACTGCGACTTGCATTCTCTCTTGAATTTCTTTTCTCAGAGGGAATTTTTCAATAGTTTGAATATTTGGAGAGGTTATGACAACACCTTCTTTATCCACGAGCCCTGCGCAACCAACGCCGATGCTTCCTATTTTTTTCCCACTTGATATTTGCATTTGGGTTGATATCTCAACGACTGAATCAACGATTAATTCAAGATTGCCTAAGTGCTGCCTTTGGTACAGTTCAGTCGCTCCTCCATCATTCCCTAGTGACAAACCACGAATATTAGTTCCGCCGACATCAAACCCAACCGAAAGAAGGTTCGGGTTTCTAGGAAGCGAAAACTGATTCAACTCGGGAACTAAGATCTTCAAGCGCAGCGCGCACAATTCGTGATTCTGCTCTACGTTTAACGAATCCGGGGATAAGGATAGCCAGATCTACCGCCAAATGGTAAGCCACCTCAGTTTTGGTTCCTTCTTCAACAGGAACAAATTCATATTCGCCTTCAATTTTTCGAGTAATATCGCCTTCGATTTGCCTCCAAGCGATTCGGAGTGGGTTACTACCATAGTAGTAACGGAGGGTATAGGTAGTGCTTCTACCAATGGACGCCGCCCGAAACGTTACGTCTCCTCCCCTGCCCTGTTTGTCTTGTTCCAAGATCGTTGCTGATTTAACATCTGGCACCCAATCTGGGTAGCGTTCAAAATCAGTAACTACATCAAAGCACTGCTGTGGGGTGGCATCGATAATTCTTCTTTGTGTTGCGTGATCACTCATTTAGCGTCACTTTCTTCGTTTCAATTTATACTTTTTATCTCTTATGAAATGTGCCATTGAGAATAGCCCACATATTGAGATTACCAAGCGCGAAGACAGATGCGAGGATACCGAAAGCGAAGTTTGTGCTTGACTGTGTTGCAGCAAAAGTAATGCTTACCGTTATCTGTACCAGCAACGATCCATACAACCCAACCTTTATCCTTGTTTCAGTTTGTTTCGGTAGCACTATGAGGTGACTTGTAGTAATTATTTCGTGTCTACTTCGAGTAATTGAAATGGCGAATGCCTTCAGAGATGTAACGAAACCTAGAGCAAATAGAGTCAAGGACGTCACTACGTACAGTGATTCCAAACTTGAAAATATGATGGCGAAGATTCCGGAAGCGAAGAGGACACATGCCCCTCCCAAAGAAAGATTGGAATAATAATAAAAGCTATTTTTGAAGGATGTTTTCACTGTTCTTCGCTTAGACCGAGAACAGTACCAAGCAGTGCTTGGTGAAAGTTTTTAGAAAGGGTCTCATAGGAGAATAGGTTTACTGCCCTATCTCTAGAGGCGTTCTTCATATCAGATTGTTTTATTTCGTCGCTAAGCAGTTCTTCAATTGCCTTTACGGTTTCGTCAACATTTCTGGGATTTTCAACTATTTTCCCTGTGTGGTTATTGAAGACCGCTTCAGAAGCTCCACCGCTTTGTCCAGCGATTTGAGGAATCCCTGAAGCTGCAGCTTCAAGGAAGACTATTCCAAACCCTTCTTGTTCTAAGCCGCCCCATCGGACTCTGCAGAGCATAGCGAAGATATCGGAGATGCCGTAAAGGGCTGGAATTCTTCCACCAGGAACATGACCGAGGAACTGAACTGGAGCTTTCGTTTCGCGCGCTATTTTTTCTAGCCTATTTCTATCTCGTCCGGTTCCCGCTATCAGCAACTTAAGGTTTGGTCGCGTTTTCAGGATTCTGGCGTAAGCCTTTATCAACACATCCATTCCTTTTCTAGGCACAAGACGACTAAGTGCAAGTATCACTTCATCATTCTCTTCAATGCCGAAACTTTTTCGCGCTTGGACTCTCTCTCTTGCTGAAAATGGTTTAAAGCGTTCAACATCTACACCTGGGGGAACAACCGTAACAGGTAGTTTGCATCCGGATGCTCGTTCGGCTTCCTGAGTTGAATATTGTCCTGCTGTGATAACTATGTCTGCCCCTCGGAGAACCTTTCCAAGAAAACCTTTTAAAATAGGTATTCGCCCAGGAATGGTTACTTCCGCACCGTGGAGTATAACTCCGTATGGTGACCCTATTTTCGGACCTAACATCCCGACTGGGACAGCGGGGTCAAACATCACGATGTCAATGTCATGCGTTGATACTAGCGAACGAATCTTTCGCGCTAAGTTCGGAGTTGGAAGCAAAACTCTCTGTCTTGTACGAATGATCTTATGGTCTTGGACAAGGTCAAATTGCTCTGAGTCCTTATGAGGAGTGCAAAGTATGACGACTTCGTCTTGAGGGAGTCTTCTATAAATCTCCCAAAGATAAGATTGGATTCCCCCAATTTTGGGTGGGTAATCATTTGTTACTAGAAGATGCTTCACAAGGTTAGCCCCCCCCTATCAATTCATTTTTACAATTCTTTTGATCAAAATTTCGCTTGACTTTGTATGAAAGTTCTCTCTGGACTGATAGAGAGGGATCATTTTCTAACTTTCTTAGCAGCTTTTCAAGCCCCAATCTCTTGGCTGCCCATACGGCATGGCCACGAAGCATTTCATCGCTATCAGATAGCCATCTCTTTATTGTTTTAATTGTTTTTGGACTTGGAGGTAACTGGCTATTACCTAAAACGATAAGGGCATTTCTTCTGAGATACCTCGGATCTCGTTTAGGGATATACCATTGGCCAAACTCGGATAAGAGGTATTCGTCGTCGTTCTCTAGAATTTCGTGAATTGGTACAGTTGCTCCTCCTAGACTTTGCTTACTTTCGTTTTGGAGTCGTTCTTCAAATTTATTTGCGGGGCATGACTCTTGACAATCATCGCAGCCATATATTCTGTCTTCTAATAATGTTCGGAATTCTATTGGGAAATCTCCTTCTTGTTGGAGTAGCCATGCGAGACATCGATTTGCGTCTAGGACACCTGCAGAGGGTATCGCATTTGTGGGGCAGGAAGAAATACATTTTGTGCATGTTCCGCAACCATCTGAAGCAGGTTCATTTATTTGGTATTGGGCATTCGTGAGCACCGATCCGAGAACAAACCAACTTCCGCGTTTAGGGATTAGCAGGTTAGTGTTTTTACCGTACCATCCAATTCCAGCTCGGTAAGCTGCTTCTCTGTCAACAAGTGCGTTATCGTCTACAAGGACTCGTGCTTTAAATCCGCTACGACTCAATTCGGTAGCTATTGTTTCTAATCCTTCTCGGAGCTTCATGTAATGATCTTGTTGAGCGTAGAGTGCTACTCTTCCCATTGGTTGAGTTAGTGAGTCGTTTTTTTTCTGTGGTTTCCAATAAGATCTAGCTCCAACGATTAGGGATTCTCCGTCCTCCATTGTTTTTTTTGGGTTTGTGGACCTTTCGGGGTTTTTATAAGTAAATGCCATTCCTGCATGGAGACCTTTAGATTTTCTACTTTGAAGGTCTTCTAATGTGGATTGGAATATTTCTGCTCGTGCAACGCCTACAGAGTCAAGCCCGTTACGTAAACCAATTGCTTGAATTTTGCTCAGTGGTGGTGGAGTAGGCACTTCTTAATAGTCGCAGATGTTAAAGCTATATGGAACTAATGGGAACTATTTAATGAGATCCTTTAATAGTGATAATTGGGTTGCGGAGTTTCGGGAGGAGTCCGGCCTTTGTCATTGACCGCATTGACCTCCATTCATCCAAACTAATCACTACTGCCGATCGAGGGTCTCTGTCACAAATGAATGTAACTAGGCAATCTTCGCAGGAAGTTGTTTCTGACAATGGGCATGATTCGCAGTCAACTGATAAGTAGTTTTTTTTCATGACTCTAAATTTAAATTATGGGTGTGACAATAAAGATTTTATTTTCGCCGATCAGCGGGTTCGCTCTATTTAACTTTCGGTCGTTACTGGTATTTCAGTAATGTCAGCGCCGCTTTCGCACCACCGGCAAGTAACTGTTTCGATGGATTCTTCAAGTATCTTTTGGTCTTCTACATTTAAACTTCCAGCTGTCGTGTAGTGGTGAAATTCAGTTGTCCTCTGGAAACGTACTACGTCAAATCTTGTTAGATTGCCGCATGCGTAGCACCTGTAGCGACTGGGTTGATTCATTTACTTCCTAATGATTCTGTCAAAGTAACTAATTCAGTTAAGCACTTTTGTGCTGCTCCGGATGAGATGGAAGCGCGTGATCTCTCTATCCCATCGATGAGATCTTCGGCTATGCCAGCAACCATTAAACCTGCTGCTGCGTTCAAGACAATAATGTCGCTTTTGGGTCCTTCCTTTCCGTTAAGGATATCAAAAGCTATTTTTGCATTATCGGCTGGGGTTCCTCCATATAGTTTCTCGGGTTCTACCTCTTTTATCCCTACATCTTTAGGTGATATCTCCGTAGTTGTGATTTCTTCAGGAGTTACTAAATGAATAGTGTTTGCCCCAGTGGTGGAAAGTTCATCTAGTCCTTTGTCTCCCGTGACAACCATAGCAAATTCCGTTCCAGTGTTCTGAAGTACCTCCGCCATCTGCTTTCCTCTATCAATTGAAGGAACTCCAACTACTTGTCGTTTTAGGAAAGCTGGGTGCGAGAGCGGTCCGAGGATATTAAACACAGTTGGCACCCCCAATTTTTCCCTTACGGGTCCAGCGAAACGCATTGCAGGATGAAATGTTCTTGCAAATGCGAATCCGACCCCTACTTCATTTACGCATTTTTCTACTTGGCCTGCTTGTAGGTCTGTTGTAATTGATAACTCATCTAATAGATCAAAAGAACCAGAAGTTGACGATGCTCTGCGGTTCCCATGCTTACAGACTTTCGCCCCTGCCCCGGCTGCAACAAAAGAAGCTATCGTTGAAACATTTAAAGCCGCTTTGCGACCCATTTCTGAACCTCCGGCCCCTACTAGGTCAATGGTTTCTGGCGGGCAATTTAGTCGCAAGCAGGATGATCGCATAGCGCGCACGAATCCAGTAATCTCATTTATAGTTTCACCTTTCTGATTAAGTGCCAGGAGAAAATCAGCAAGTTCTGTATCCCCTACTTGTCCATTCAGTACTGCAATGAGGAAAGATTCCGCGGTATCAATGTCTAAATCGTGTCCATCGTAAAGCTCTCTAATTATCACAGACCAATTGATAAAATCTTTAGAAGGCATTTAGTAAGTATGTCGTTGTTCCCCCAGAAGTCCAATTGAGATTGATGGCTTCCAAGCTAGATTTTTACCGGTTTGGAAACTAGTCAGCTACTTTTTTTAAAGTGTTTCTATCGGTATGGTGAAGCAAATCATCCTGAATTGCCATCTTTAGGACAGAGTCTTCTTCATAGGACCATTCATTATCTCCGATAGTGACACTCAATGTGTACTCAACGGTCGAAGCATTAGCGGTAAGGTACTTATTCTCTAGTATGCCGTAGTTGGTAGATCCGAGTTCAGCAGCCATATTGAATGAAGTAGCATCGGCTTCGCAGGTTCCTCCTGCTATGACAACTGTCCCTCTGGGGACCATGAAACAACGCATGATTTGTTTTTCTGCTGGGTCGTATAACCAGTAGCCAATTTCCGTGTGGAATGGATCTTGGTCCAATTCGGTTGACCTCCATGCTTGCATTCGATAGTCAAGTCCATACAGGTGCTGGTTTCCATTGTCTACAGGTCCAAAGGTAGAGAAAGAGACTTTCTCAAAATAGTTAGTGTCGCCTTTTTCTTGCTCTTCATGATGATAAGAAAAGTCCACTCCTCCATGTCCTTCCCATGTTCCCACTAGTGAAAGCAAGGGGCCGAAATTAGCAATGGTTAGATCTTCTGGTGTGGTCATAAGATGTTCTCCTAATCTTAAGTTGGTCTGCGCAAAAACAATCTACGTATTGAAATTAGCACTTCTTCAGGCTCGGTATAACTTGGAACTGAATTTCTTTTAAATTTTAGGTGAATTAATTGATTTAGTTTTCTTTTCTTTAGAAGGTTGTCGTTTAGCAAATGTGTCCTCAGACTTAAATATGGTGAGTTGGCCGGTTGGTCGCAACATGACTTGTTGTGTTGAGGAAGGTCGGGGCTCCTATGAACATAGTGCTGACGAGAGTCAGGATGGAGTGATCTATCGATAAGGGCAGCAGAAAGTAAACCGCCGATGGCCATGCAAATGGCACAGGTAAGGGTGAAACGGTGTGGTAAGAGCACACCAGCATCTGGAGTGATCTAGGTGGCTAGGTAACCTCCACTAGGAGCAAGGTCAAGTGTGGAACATGGGTCGTTCATCCCAATCGCCAGAGATGGTGATAGTTCCCAGGTGGACCGCATAGATGGATGGCCATCAAAGGATTGGTCGGAAACGATTACCTGAACAGAACCCCGCCTATAGGCCAACTCACCTAACTACGTTTCTGAAGTTTTAAATTGTGATGTTTTTGGCCATAGAACGCTGACCGTTAGAAATGAGATGGAAGCTATCACGGATAAGAATACGAATGCTTTTCGAAATGCTGGGAGTGCTTCTAGTCCTGTTGAGTCGCCGATAATAGCTACGAGTATTGCTATTCCTATAGCTGAACAGATTGCTCTTCCTGTTAAGAATGTGGCATTAGCTCTTCCATAAATTTCCTCAGGAACGTCTGCGAGAGCAGCACTATTCAACGGCGCGAATGTTAAGCCCATCGCTAACCCGTATAGTACGAGCCCGGGAAACATTCTCCCCCAATAATGCACTTCGGATCTGTAGAAGAGGAAGAACCAAATATTTCCTATAGCTAGTAATGCTGTCCC
Source organism: Acidimicrobiales bacterium (assembly GCA_030740795.1). Lineage (GTDB taxonomy): Bacteria > Actinomycetota > Acidimicrobiia > Acidimicrobiales > UBA8592 > UBA8592. The sequence continues at coordinate 16,853 of JASLWO010000027.1, forward strand.
GATTAAGAGCGTGCCCCTATATCCATATTTCTGGACCCACCATCCGGTTCCTAGAGAAACTATGCCAGCTAAGAGTGGGGTTGGTGTAATAGCGAGACCGATTTGTATTTGTGAATATTCCCAAACTGTTGCTAAATGAATTGGCCAAAGAAGCCAGACAGATGACCCCACTAAAGAAACTCCTAATGAGATTATGTTAGCGGTTGAAAATGTTGGGATAGAGAAAAGTTTGAAGTCCACCAAAGGCATTTCTTGGTCTTTGTTTCGATACAGGAAGAGAGGGAATAGAACTGCTGCCGCTATGAATGCGAGCATCGTTTCCAAACTTAACCAACCCCATCGTGGCCCTTGAACGATTCCTAAAGCTAGAGAACCTATCGAGGCACTGCCTATAGGGATTCCCCAGTAGTCAACGGAGTCAATGTCAAAACCTTCACGTATTTTTATTGTTCCGCCAAACGAAATAGTCGCTACTAATACGCTAATAGCGCCACCTGTTTGAACGGCGAACATCCATCTCCAGTTTGCAATTTCAAGAATGAACGAAGTAATTGTAGGGGATAACGCAGACCCTATTGGTACTGCTGCGGCCCAGATACCTATGGCAAAGGCATGTTGAACTCGAGGAAATACCCCGAGAACCATTGCTAGGGATGCTGGTGCATATACCGCCGCTCCGATCCCTTGGAGTGTTCGTCCAGCTATAAGAATGCCGACATTAGGCGCAAATGTGGATGCTATAGAGCCGATGAGGAAAAGCATGATTCCTCGTATGAACATCGCTGTTGAACCAAGTCTGTCTGATAACTGCCCTCCTAGCAATGTGAATGCGGCGGTAGTAATTGAATACCCTGAAAGGATCCAAGATAAAGTTGCCCTGTTTGATCCAAAATGCTGCTCAATCTCAGGAAATGCTATGGTCGTGCCCGTCAATGCTGCTGGTAGGAGGATCATAGCTATGACAGCGGTTACGAGAACGAACCACTTTGAATTACTTTTCGTGGTCTCCATTATTAGTCTCGCTACGAATGCTGGGTTAGAAAGAACCGAATAGCTTTATCGGTTCGTTCCAGATCTTCTGGGTTTTTCCATTGTTCAACAAAAGTCAGATTTGGCGCAAGACTTGCTATTTTCCTAGAGATGGACTCCGGATGGTAAAGGTCATTGCCCATAAACAACAGAATCGGGGTTTCAAATTGTTTTACATCTTCTTCAGTAACTGTAAGTAGGAAATCCCCATCCCACATGTTGCCCCTAAACTGCGTAATTATTTTGGGTTCAATAGTGGCACCGTTCTTGGTCATGTCAGCAGACCAATTATTGAACATGTCATAGAACGCTTGTTGATTCTCATCCATTCCAACAGGTTGAAGCATGACAGCTGAGAGGAATCGCTCAGGTGCGGCCTTAAGTAAACCAGCTATGAATGGTCCTCCTATGCACATGCCGAGAACATGGCATTTTTCTATCCCGAGATGGTCCAAAAGAGCAAGTTGATCAGCCGTATAGTTATCCCAATCGTCATTTGGTGTAATGGGAGCGGTTGACTTTCCTGCATTACGTTGATCCATACCTATTAGTTCAAAATTTTCCACGAGGGATTCGCGGGGATTCCAAGGCATATTTAACCAAAGGTCATTTGCGGAACGCATTCCCCCAGGAGCGAGAAGGAAAATGGGTGGGCCTTTTCCTTCCCTCTCGTAAAAAATTTTAGCGTTACCGTTTTCAAAGAAAGCC
>JASLWO010000028.1 GCA_030740795.1 Acidimicrobiales bacterium
GAGATACGTAAAACCAAAGGTGTGAAACTCAAATGGCATGATCCCAAAGCAACTCTTATAGAGGGAATTCTTAGTAGGGGAGATCGCAGACTTGGCGAAGTTCTAGAAGCAGTCTGGCGTAATGGGGGAACATTTCAAGAATGGAGTGAATATTTCAATCTGGGCATGTGGAAAAATGCGATTGAAGAACAAAATTTGGATTTTGAATGGTACGCCTACCGGCACCGCGAGAAAGAAGAAGTTCTTCCCTGGGATCATCTTGACGCAGGGTTGTATAAAGATTTTCTCTGGCAAGAATGGCGCGACGCACTTGAGCAAAAAGGTTTGGAAGATTGCCGCTGGATACCCTGTTATGACTGTGGAGCATGTACAGGGTTTGGTCTTGAACATGTCGTGGCTTCTACGAGTCCACCCGTTGGCGGCAGTCAAGGGACATGGCAAAATTTGCAAAATGTCAGTGATGCCCCTGGACTGCTTCAGATTGGATCAAAGAACAAAACGGAGACTGTTAAATGATTCTGTTGCGGCTTCGTTCTACCAAAAAAGGAAAAATTCGATTCGCAAGCCATAGAGATATTGCTAAAGTTTGGGAAAGAAGCTTCCGACGCGCAAATATTCCACTGATTTACAGTGAAGGGTTCTCACCACGACCTAGGATTGCATTTGGGCTGGCTCTCCCCACGGGGGCCGAATCAGAATGTGAGTATTTAGATGTGAAAGTAGATGAACAGAATTTAGCTTCATCTCAACTCCTAGAAATCCCAGAAGCTTTAACAGAACTTCTCCCGGAAGGAATACAGGTTACAGGAATGGCAGAAATTGATAATAAAGCTATTTCACTTCAACAGGCGGTAACCTCATGTTTGTGGGAAATTACCATTGCAGAAAGCAAACATGATGCCGATAACTGGGTTAGAGAAGTGACTGCTTCAAAAGAGTTGGTCGTAGAAAGAGTTCGAAAGGGAAAAATTATTTCCGATGATATTCGACCATTTATCAAGCGCACGGATGAATGTGGGGTTAACGATGAAGGACATGTCACCTTGAAAGTAGAGTTACGCACGCAACCGAGGTCACTTAGACCTAGTGAATTTTTGAAATCCAAACGACCGCATTTGACGCAATTACGATTGCGTCGTTTAACACAATTTATTGATACAGGAGATATGCGCTTAGACCCACTTGAAGTCGGGCAGTCTCTTGATACGAGCATGGAACTGTGCTCGCCATGAGAAGGGAAACGATTAGATGGAAGAACGTGAGGAGTCCGAGAAATCAGGGCTTAACGTCAAACAAAGCAACAAAACAGGAGACAAGGTAGATGTTTCAAAAGTTCAGGACAATCAAACTAAGCCTAAGATAGGCGATACTAGACCTGCTCCTGATAGTAAGAAACCATTACCGAAATCTAATAATGGTGGAAACCGTCGTAGAAGAAAACGGCGTAGAAACAAATCGGGAAATAATAAATCAAACAAATCAGTTTCATCAGTTGTCTTAGACTCACCAGTAGAACTTGACGCGGAAACGCTTAAGAAACGGCGTGGTCGGGAACGTAAGGGTAAAGCCGTCGGGCGATACACAATGGTGGTCCACGTCGACAATGGAATTACTCAAATAGCGACCCTCGAAGGCCGGTCGTTAATTGAGTTTTTTGTTTCACGCCCATCTGATGATGTAAGCGAAATACACGGCAATATCTACATGGCTCGAGTAGAGAATGTGCTCCCTGGGATGGAAGCAGCGTTCGTAGATATAGGTACTCCAAAGAATGCAGTCCTGTATCAAAGTGATCTTGCCAGTACAGGTTCTGATAAAAAAAATGAAACCCTACGTATTGAAGAAGTCCTTAAGAACAAAGCAACTATTTTATGTCAAGTGACAAAAAACCCGATAGCTCACAAAGGTGCTCGCCTGACGCAAGAAATTTCTTTAGCTGGAAGGTTTGTTGTACTTGTCCCAAACAGTTCTACATTCGGCATTTCTAAACGTCTCCCGGAAAGAGAACGTAAGCGTTTACGTCAAATCCTTGAACAGGCAAAGCCGGATGAACATGGGATAATTCTTAGAACTGCTGCTCAACACATCACTAAAGAAGAAATACAACAAGATGTCGCCCGTTTAGTAGAGCAATGGAAGAACATTGAAGCAATTGCGTCAAATTCGAAAGCCCCTAATCTTTTGTATAGAGAACCCGAAATGCCTTTCAGGATGATTCGCGAAGAATTCAACAAAGAATACCGCTCAGTTGTAGTAGATGACATAACGTTGTTCGAAGAAGCAAAGTCCTATTTAGCGAGCATCGCCCCAGCGTTAGCCGAAAGGATTGAATATCATGACCCATCGATACAAAACGTTCCCCTGTTTGAGCGGTTCTACATTAATGAACAATTAGCTAAAGCCTTAGACTCTAAAGTCTGGTTGCCTTCCGGAGGGTCTCTGATCATAGAGCATACTGAAGCTATGACGGTGGTAGATGTGAATACTGGAAAGAATGTTGGGACTTCAAGTCTTGAAGAGACGGTCTACCGAAACAATTTAGAAGCAGCGAAAGAAGTAGCCCATCAGCTACGATTGCGCGATATCGGAGGCATCATAGTCATAGATTTCGTCGATATGGAAAAGCCTAAACATAAAGAAGATGTTATTAATACATTCCGTAGCGAATTAGCACGGGATAAAACACGAACACAGGTTTTTGGAATTTCTGAATTAGGGCTAGTAGAAATGACTCGTAAGCGAATAGGGGAAGGATTGACGCAAACTTTCCTGAGGACACAGGAATAAACCGTTGTTCTGTCTCCAGATTGTCGGTATTTGCGCTGAATTCCATTAAGCTTGAACCTTATGTACGCAGTAGTAATTACCGGTGGAAAGCAATATCGAGTTGAACAGGACCAAGTTCTCGACGTGGAATTAGTTGGAGAGACGGGCTCTTCTGTTGACTTGGCACCAGTCATGTATGTTGATGGGAAAACTGTGCTCGCTACTCCTAGCGAATTGGCAGAAGTGACAGTAAAGGCAGAAATACTCGGGCAGAAAAAAGGGAAGAAAATTAACGGTTTCACCTATAAAAATAAAAGCAACCAACGACGCCGTTGGGGACACCGTCAGAATTATAATGAGATAAAAATAACTCAAATTTCAAGGAATAGTTGATATGTCAAAAACTAAAGGCGGCGGCTCAACACGTAACGGGCGAGATTCAAACGCTCAACGGTTAGGAATAAAAGCTTATGACGGTACGGCAGTATCTGCAGGTTCAATTCTGGTTCGCCAACGCGGAACAAAATTTCACCCCGGTGCTAACGTTGGCAAAGGCGGAGATGACACATTATTCGCAACTGCTGATGGTCGTGTAAAATTCGGATCACGTCGGGGACGAAAACTGGTTGACGTTATTCCCGAGTGAGCTAATTCGTATTTCGTTCACTCATTAAACAGTTAACGGTAGAATTGGAACTACAAGGGAGTAAGGTGTCGAATTTCGTCGATGAATGCGGTATCAATGTAAACGCCGGTGATGGCGGTGCAGGATGCGTTGCATTTCGGCGCGAAGCTCACGTAGACCGAGGGGGACCTGATGGCGGGGATGGCGGAAATGGCGGAGACATCTGGTTAGTTGCTGATCACAACGTAGCGTCTTTGCTCGCTTTCCGAGATTACCCCCACCGTAAAGCTGAAAATGGAAGACATGGAAGCGGTAAGAAAAAGCATGGAGCTAACGGCGTTTCTGAAGATGTGGTGGTTCCAGTTGGGACGATTGTAAAAGATTCCAGTGGGAAAATTCTAGCTGACCTATCTATTTCGGGATCCAGATGGTTAGCAGCAGCTGGAGGTATTGGAGGAAAAGGAAATACTCGATTTCTAAATAATAGGCGTAGAGCACCGAGCTTTGCCGAACAGGGAGAACACGGTGAGGAACAGTGGCTAAAGCTGGAATTAAAACTACTTGCCGACGTAGCTTTAGTTGGATTCCCAAACGTAGGCAAAAGTACGCTTATATCACGCTTGTCCGCAGCTAAACCAAAAATTGCTAACTACCCATTCACTACATTGGTCCCTAATTTAGGAGTAGTTCGCCTCAACGACGAATTTGAAATGGTCATAGCTGATATCCCGGGGTTGATTGAAGGTGCAGCGGATGGGAAAGGCTTAGGCCACCAGTTTCTCCGTCATGTAGAACGCTCCCGAGTTCTTGCGATCCTAGTTGATTTGGCGCCTTACGATGAACAGACACCCGAAAATCAACTAAATGTAATCTTAGGTGAGCTTGAGAAATACAAACCCGAACTGCTTACTCGACCAAGGGTTTTGATTTCCTCAAAAAATGATGTGGCTCAACATGAACCTTTAGAAAACAGTTTCGTAATTTCTTCAATTACTGGAGAAGGGCTGGACAAGCTCTTGACTGAGTTTAAAGCTCTAGTATCCGAAGCTAGGAATAAGAAAAACAAACCGGATGAAAGAATTGTTATTCATCGACCGCTACCCAAAGGCATATCCGTGGTGAAAGATAAGGGAACCTATGTCGTTATTGGAAGGGCAGCAGAACGCGCTGTCGCATTGAATGACCTCACGAACATAGAAGCCTTAGAATACGCCCAAAACGCTCTCACAAAACTAGGTGTAGATAAAGCGCTGAAGAAGGCAGGAATCAAGACAGGTGACATTGTTCGTATCGGTGAACTAGTTTTTGACTATTCCGATGAGGATAATTTCCTCGCTGAGTGAAGCGGATATAGATAAATCGTAGAATTAAAGAGCTAATTCTGCGAGAATAGATAAGTGACAGTTGTAGTTAAAATAGGAACCTCTTCGCTAACCGACCGTACAGGGTTAATTAAGGGCGCAGCAATAGAAAAACTCTGTTCCGAAATTTCTGATGCGCGTAAAGAATTCAGTCGGATTGTTTTGGTTACCAGCGGAGCAATAGGCGCAGGTTTACCAGCTTTAGGTTACAGCGGAAATAAACCTTCAGACTCTCGAATCCTTCAGGCAGCTTCGGCAATCGGACAACCTCGATTAATGGCAACGTATAGCGACCACTTCTCCAAATACGATATTCCAGTAGCCCAACTGTTGATGGCACCAGATGACTTCTTCATTAGGAAACGATACTTGCATGCACGGTCAACTATGGAGGAGTTGCTAACGGCAGGAATTTTACCAATAGTAAATGAGAACGATGCTATTGCCGATGATGCGATTAGATGGGGAGATAATGACCGGATAGCAGCTCTACTTGCGCAGCTATTAAATGCTGACCATCTTCTAATGTTGACCGATACCGAAGGCGTATTTTCGCGTGACCCTAATGAAGACTCTTCAGAGGAAGTTGAGTTGATTCATGAGATAAAATCTCAGGAAGATCTTGTCGCTCAAGTAACTGACTCAAATAGTTTTCAAGGTAGTGGTGGGATGGCTTCAAAATTAGCAGCGGCGCAAATGGCTTCATGGGCAGGAGTAACAACAACGATAGCTGCAGCTACTCAAAGCAATATAGTACTCCGAGCCTTACGAAAAGATGGGCAGATAGGTACTACAATTCGCCCTCACCATAAACCACTATCCGCACGAAAACTCTGGATAGCTTTCGCTCTTGAGCCGAAAGGAGAACTGACCATTGACGTAGGTGCACAAAATGCCATAACTGAAGAGGGAGCATCCCTTCTTGCGGTCGGTATTCTCCAGGCAAAAGGCGAATTCGCCGAAAACGATACAGTAAACATTTTGAATGCTAATGGCGAGGTGATAGCGCGAGGTTTAAGTTCTGTTTCCTCAGAAAAACTTATTTCGCTACTGGAGTTAAAAGGGAAAAAAAAGAATAGAACAGGTGAAATCATTCATAGAGATGAGTTGGTCATCCTAAGGACTTAATCAACCTTATTTTTAGCCAGTTTTTTAAATGCGCTAATGAACTGTAGAGGTATTCGTGAGCCGAGCAAAAATGAACCTGAAATGAAGCTGATCCCACTGATAATTAGAGCGACCGGGGCTACGATAAATGGATTAGCGCCATTCAAAAAATAAGAGATAGTCGCAGCAACTACTCCTGCTACAGCTGCTGGCACGAGAAAATGGTGGCGGTTTTTCGATTGTCCTGCTTCTAAATCGTGAATTTTGCTTACCCGATTTCTTAAAAGGAAGTATTCAATCCATGCTCCCAAAGCACTTCCCAACGCAAGACCTACAGCTCCTAACCGTTGCGGCGAAGTATCCAAGGAGCGAGCTATCTCCGAAAGTGGTAGAAACGAAGGGATAGAGCCAAGTTTTACAAGATGATCGTTATCGATAGCTAATCGGTCAAATTGAAACATAAATAGGAATCCGAAAATTCCTGAACTAAGAACTCTAATACCCGCAAGTTTTGCAGGTCCCTTTACATCTCCAGTTGAATAGCAAATATTCTGGAACATACGGCTAAACCCTGATGCAACGAGGCCAAGGCTGTATGCAGATAGGACCAGCCATATATAGATCGTGTCTTCGCTTGTGAATTCTCCTCGTTGGAAAAGCATGGCCACCAGAGGTTTCCCCATTGCAATGAAAGCAACAGAAGAAAAGAAAAGATAGAAAGCAATCCTTTCTGAACTAGCGTCAAGTCTTCTTTGGAGTTTGGCAGTATTTTTGTGATCTCTAGAGAGCTCAGGTAAGTCAGCTGAAATAATTGACATGACGAATAAACCAATAGGCAAAAGGTAAATTATCTGTGCCATTGATAAGGCCGTAAATGCTCCTGTAGCTAAGAAACCTGCCAAAATAAGATCAAGAAATGCTGAAAGCTGAATTACGCCTCTCCCAAATAACGCTGGCATGAATTTGGAAAATATTTCTTTTACTGGTGCTAACTTCCAGTTCAAACTCATTCGTAAAGCAGGAGTTACTTTGCGGACAGAAGGTAATTGGATGAGGAATTGAAGAAGGCCACCGACAAGAACTCCCCAAGCAGCAGCTTTCGCTATATCAGCATCGCTCCAGTTCCTTACCCATGCGAGAACTGCGAAGAGGACTTGAGCTGCATTCCAAAGTACAGGAGCGGCAAATGACAAGAAGAATTTCCTGTGAGCGTTCAAAACGCCTAGGCACCATGATGAGAGAACAATGAATCCTACTCCAGCCCACATAATCCGAACGAGGTTTACCGTTAGTTCAAATGTTTCGTCGGCAAGTAATGGAAGTAGTGCTTTCGTAATTGGCCTGGCTGCGACAATGCCTACAAAGACGATGATCGCTGTCAGTAATCCAAGTAGAGTCGCAATTGTTCCAGCAATAATGCCAGCTTCTTCTCGTCTGTCATCGTCGTCAGCAAGGCGGCTATATACAGGTATGAAAGAAGCGGAAAGAGTTCCTTCACCGAGTATGTTTTGCAAAAGGCGAGGGATCTGCAAAGCCGCCTTAAAGGCATCTGCAGCGGCCCTTGTTCCCAGAAATGCCGCAAGAATCAGTTCGCGGATAAGACCCGAAAGTCTAGATAAAAGAATGCCCAATCCAACCATGAGGGCTGGTTTTCCATTGCTTTCAGTGATTCCAAAGTTATCTTCAGTCTCATTCACAAAGCAAGCCTACCGGTAAACGTGTAATGAGCGGATAACCTCATAAATACCAAAATCATCGCCTACAGTTCGGCTGTAGGGAATTATCACACCTACTCTCAGAAGATATGTCTTATCGATTCGAAAATGTTCAAACAGTCCAGGAAGACTTAAGCAAGGTTGAATACCTTGCAGATGACGGGATAGCCGGGGTTGTTTATCTGGCAGACAGATTGCAGAAGCCAATTTTGGTTGAAGGTCCGGCTGGAACTGGTAAAACTCAACTTGCTAAAAGTGTTGCTGAAATGACTGGCTCGCGACTGATTCGGTTGCAGTGTTACGAAGGGCTTGATGAGTCTAAAGCGTTATACGAATGGAATTACAAAAAACAGTTGTTGAGGATACAAGCCGAAAGAAATTCTGATGATTCTGGGTCATGGGAAGACTTGGAAGAAGATATTTTTTCAGATGAATTTCTTCTGACCCGACCTCTTCTGGAAGCAATTCGCTCAGAGGAACCTGTGGTTCTGCTTATAGATGAAGTTGATCGAGTTGAGATTGAAACCGAAGCTTTATTGTTGGAGATCCTATCTGATTATCAGGTTTCTATCCCAGAACTTGGAACAGTGGAGGCTCGGCAAATACCTCTTGTGTTCCTCACTTCTAATAACACACGTGAGCTATCAGAAGCATTGAAAAGACGCTGTTTGTTCTTGCATATTGACTATCCGGACTTAGAACGAGAACGGGAAATAATTCTTACTAAAGTCCCTGATATCAATGAGAATCTAGGTGACCAAATAGCAAGGGTGGTTCGCACTATCAGAGATCTTGAACTAAAAAAAGCTCCGTCGGTTTCTGAGACCTTGGATTGGGCTCGCACGTTGGTTCATTTAGGTGTCGAGCATATCGATGCAAAAACTGCTACTGAAACAGTTAATATTCTTTTGAAATACCGTTCAGATATTGAAAAAGCAGTTAAAGAATTCTCAACCGATGAGCAATTAAACTCAGAAGAAGAATGACCAGCGAAACTAAACATTCTCCGTTGCTTGAGTTACTGAATGGTTTTATAGTTGAGTTGAGAGGTGCTGGCCTTCCTGTAAGCCTTACTGAAAATTTAGATGCAGTAGAAGCTGTTAAGCATATTCCAATAGAAGATAGAGAAACATTTAAGTATGCATTAGCAGCGACGCTCGTTAAGAATCATGCCCATTGGCGAGCTTTTGAGACAGTTTTTGAAGTTTACTTCTCTTTGCGAGGACAGGAGTACGAATTACAGGATGGGGAATGGGACGACAGTGACGCAGATTTTGAAATGTCTGATGAGAGCCAAAATGGTCAAATGCCTGGGCAAGGTGGAGGTCAAGAAGGATTGACCCAAGAACAACTGGCAGAAATGTTATTTAAAGCGCTTTCAAAGATGGACCAGAATTTGATGCGCGCAGTCGCAAGACAATCAGTGCAAAGGTTTGCTGGCATGGAACCCGGGCGTCCAGTTGGGGGCACATATTATCTCTACCGAACGCTAAGAAACCTAGATTTAGATGGAGTACTTCAGCGATTACTTGAACAAGACATCAAATCAAAAGAAGTATCTGACTTTCTTGATGAAAGGCTACGAAAAGATGAGTATGAACACCGGATTGAACAGTTCAAGAAAGAGATAGAAGCTGAAATCCGTCGAAGATTGGTTGCGGATAGGGGAGTAGAGGCAATGGCTAAAACTCTTCGAAAGCCTCTGCCAGAGGACGTTGATTTTATGCACGCCAGTCGAGAAGAAATGGTTTCGTTGAGAAGGGCCATATGGCCATTAACAAGGAAATTAGCCGTCAGATTAGCTCGCAAACGTAGACACGGGCGAAAGGGACCATTGGATTTCCGAAGGACCGTCCGTCATTCACTATCGTATGGGGGAGTTCCTGCCGAACCGAAGTTTAAGTATCCTAAACCGTCCAAACCAGAAATAATGGTTATCGCCGACATTTCTGGCTCAGTTGCAGCCTTTGCTAGATTTACGCTTCATTTGGTATACGCATTGAATAATCAATTTTCTAAAGTCCGCTCATTCGTTTTCATTGACGGGCTGGATGAAGTAACTGACTTCTTTGAAGGAGTAGATGACATAACCGAAGCGATCCATCGTGTTAACACCGAAGCAGATGTTATTTGGGTGGATGGTCACTCTGATTATGGTCACGCTTTTGAAGTTTTTGACGAACGCTACGGTAAAGATGTGGGACCTAAAACGACAGTGATGATTCTTGGAGATGCTAGAAACAATTATCACGCTTCTCAGTCATGGGTTATAAAGGAAATTGAAGATAAAGCGCGAAAGGTATTCTGGCTTAACCCTGAACCTAGAAGTTACTGGGACACAGGCGATTCAATTGTCAGCGAATACAGTGATATATGTGACGGGGTTTTTGAAGTAAGGAACCTTAAACAACTCGAAGCATTTGTTGAGAATCTGGTTTAAGTTAATTTCTTAACTGCTCTGAAACTTGGAACGCTAGTTCAAGACTTTGTGAAGCATTCAGTCTTGGATCGCACATAGTTTCATAACGCAAAGCAAGATCCTCGTCGGAGACTTTGTCAGCTCCACCTAGACATTCAGTTACATTGTCACCGGTTAATTCAATGTGTATTCCACCAGCCCAAGTTCCTAGGTCTCGATGAATGTTGAAAAAGCATCGTGTTTCTTCAAGCACATCATCAAAATCTCTTGTCTTCAATCCCGAATCTGCACTAAATGTGTTTCCATGCATAGGGTCACAAGCCCACACGACAGGGTGCCCAGAATCTTGAACCCCTTGAATTAGCTCCGGAAGCCGTTCAGTAATTAATGAGGTCCCCATTCTGGTGATCAAAGTCAACCTTCCGGGACGCTGTTCAGGGTTTAACGTTTCGCATAATTTAATCACCTCATCTGATGAAGCCGTCGGTCCGATTTTACAGCCGAGTGGATTTTTGACTCCACGCAAAAATTCAATATGGGCGCCACCAAGCTGACGGGTCCTTTCGCCGATCCAGAGCATATGGGCTGAACAGTCGTACCATTCTCCACTAGTCGAATCCTGTCGTGTCAAAGATTGTTCATAACCGAGTAATAGAGCTTCATGGCTTGTGTAGAAGTCAACTTCATGCAAGGCAGGGTGATCTTTTGAAGTAATGCCACAAGCTTTCATGAATGCTAATGCGTCGGTGATCCCATCGGCGATTTGTTTATATCGCGCACCTGCTGGGCTGTGGGTTACAAACTCTTGATTCCAAGAGTGGACTTGGGTGAGGTCAGCGAAACCACCACTAGTGAACGCTCGAAGCAAATTTAAAGTAGATGAACTTTGATGGTATGCCTGGAGCAATCTTTGGGGATTTGCTTTCCTAGCCCCAGCGTCAAACTCAGCATCGTTGACGATATGTCCACGGAAAGAAGGAAGTTCAAGATCATCTTTGGTCTCAGTTGGGCTGGATCGGGGTTTAGCAAACTGTCCAGCTATACGACCGATTTTGACAACAGGAAGCCCTGTTGAATACGTGAGGGCTACAGCCATTTGCAGAATAACTTTAAGTTTGTCCCGTATTGAATTAGCGGAAAGAGAATCAAATGACTCTGCGCAGTCTCCTGCTTGGAGCAATAATGCGTTTCCTTCGCATACATTTCCTAGTTGTTCTTGGAGGGTCCGTGCTTCACCAGCAAAAACTAGGGGAGGGAGAGAAGAAATTTCCTTGAGGACACTCTCTAACTCGTCAGAATCGGGCCAGTCAGGCTGTTGCTCGACTGGGAAATCTTTCCATGTATGGGGTGTCCATTGATTCGTCACCTAACAATTCTCTCTTTATATGACGCAGATCACAACTGAATTACGGTATTGGTAAAGAAAATTGATAGAAACGGTAGCTACGCTGCGTCGATATCCATTTGGTCAGGGGCGCTTTCTCGGACAATGTTTACGGCTCGTTTCACTAGGCGTCGTGCCGCTTCAGCTGTAACTCCGAGTTCTTCTCCTACCTCGCGATAGCTACGTTTCCTGCCATCTTGAAGCCCGAAACGCTGTTCTACAGCATAACGAGCCCTATCATCAAGAACATTTAGGAGGTCATAGACCATGGTTTCGCGTGCTTCTTCCATTACCGCTTGCTCAGGTCCAGGGTTCACGTCGGGAAGAAGGTCAACTAGTTCGTTGCTATCATCATCCCCAATTGTTCTATCAAGAGAGGTAGGGGTTGTTAGTCGGTGCAATCGAGCATGTTCTTCGTCCAACTCGTCTCCATCGCCAGAAACTTGCCTAAGGGCAGCCCGAAGACTAGCTGATCGGTCTCCAGGGAGGCGCACGAGGCTAGCTTTCTGATCCAACGCTCGTCCTATAGCTTGACGGATCCAGAAAGTGGCGTACGTTGAGAACTTGAAACCTTTTCGCCAGTCAAATTTGTCCACGGCATGTTCAAGACCAAGATTTCCTTCTTGTATGAGGTCAAGCAATTCCATTCCTGCAGGAAGAGGGTAGCGGCGAGCAACGCTAACTACTAAACGAAGATTCGCCCTGATGAAACGGTCCTTGGCAACAGCGGCCTTCCTATCAGCACGCTTTAATTCGACGCCTTTCTCACCATCGGCAAGTCGTTGTCTTGCTTCGACACCTTTCTCGATGATTTGTGATAGTTCACGTTCTTCTGCGGCGGTTAGCAAAGGAACCAATCCTATTTCATTTAAATATTGTCCTACTGAATCACTCATAATTATTTTCTTCTCACTTTGGGGGTTTATCTGGTTTCCCAGAGGTATTTTTAGACACCGATTTACGCAATCGGCTTCATTATCAATTTGGATCGGGGGGATCTTTGATACGAAATTTTCTATTGTTCTGCTTTCACCAGAAGCACTAAGCGCGACAGTTACCGATCCCAAAGGAACCGGTGGATAAAAGCAAATCCACAGTAATGGATAAAATCACAAAAATCCAGTATTACTGTAAATAATTATAGCACATTACATAAATTCCTTGGATTTACGGGATAAACATGGATTTAATCGCTTTATTGTAAACTTCTACTGTGGCTAAAAAACAGATTATTGGAGTTTTCGGAGGAACTTTTGATCCCCCTCATCAAGCACATTTGGAAGTAGGCAGACAAGTTGCATTGGAACTTGGAATGGCGCAGATCCTGTTCGTAGTTGCTAATGATCCCTGGCAGAAGACATTAGAGAAAGAAATTACTAGTGCGACGGACCGTTTCAAAATGGTACAACTCATGCTTGCTCAGGACCCAAACTTAGTGGCTTCAGATGTGGAACTTGTATTGGGAGGCGAATCAGTTACCGCTCAAACCCTTGAGAGACTGACTTCTTTGTATCCCAACTGTGATTTGGATTTGATCGTTGGGTACGATGCGGCGTTGGGAATTGAAACATGGAGGGATTACGAGAGGATCTTTGAGTATGCGCGAATAGTGGTTGTTGATCGCCCAGGGAAGCAGGACGAACTACCCGGCTTTTTGAATGGAGCTTTGAGAGTAACTGGGCCTTCTCTTGATATTTCATCTGATGATATAAAGGATCGGCTTCAACGCGGGTTCGGAGTAGAAGGGTTACTCCCTGAATCAGTCAAAACGTATATAGTGGAAAATTTGATTTATGGTGGATGAATTTTGAGGAAGTCAATTACAAAAATTCGTTGGTGGATGTGGGGGGTTCCATTCATCACAGTTGCGCTGGTGGCTGGGATAGTACTTCTAGTACTGGATGCTACTGATGCTATTCTGACTTCCGCTGATGGAGATTTGGACGAAGTGATTATTGACCCTGATGCACCGGGGTATGAAACTTTCGTCAATTCAACTCCGTCTCATCTATCCATGATTGAAAGTAGTAATGGGAGCCTTGTTTCTGTCTCAATTATTTCACTTTTCCCTAACGATGAAGGCGGTTCTTTGGTCGTGCTGCCTCCCGAATTAGTGATTTCCGAGGAGATTACTCTTAAGCAAATTTACGAAGCCGATAGTTCTGAGGGAGTTGAATTTGTCATATCGGAATTTGTGAACATCGGATTCGACTCTGTAGCAGTACTGAAGGATGATTTTTGGGTTGAACATTTTTCAAGAATCGGATCGTTGCCTATCACTATTGAAGATTCATTGACCATTTCTGAGAATGAAGAGCAAGTCGTAGTTTTCGAATCTGGAAATGTTACAGTTCCAGCTGAACAAATTGGAGAATTCCTAGCTTGGATTAATGAAGGTGAATCTCCGTATAACCGGTGGCTTAGACACCAAAACTTTTGGGTAGCGTGGGTGAGTGAGTTAGCTACACGAAGTAACGGTCCGGTGCAATCTGATAGTGAAGAAGAGTTCCTTAGAATGATAAATGGACTATCTAATGGTGAAATGGTTTTATTAGAACTCGAATTGCTTGAAAGAGAAGATACGAGTGACAGTTTCTCTATTGATCAAAACCGTGCAGAAGAGTTACTGTTACAAATGATTCCATTTCCTAAGGCAGCTTATGCGGGTTCGAGGGCGAAGATTAAATTGCTAGACGGTGTTGGAGGTCTTGACCTACCTAACGGCTATGTTCCTTCTCTTGTATCTGTCGGCGGGCAAATCATGCTCCTTGGGAACGCAGAGTCGTACGGGGTAGAGACAACACAGATAATTTACCATGATAAAATTTTTGAAGAATTCGTTAATAATTTTTCTGATGTTTTGGAAGGTGCTGAATTGACCTATGATCCGGTTGCAGAAACCGCAGTAGATGTGACGGTAATTATTGGACAAAATTCTTTGGCGATTGGTTGATGTGAATACAGAAGACAAACGATCATGAAATCTCCGTGGATCCAAACAACTTTGGAAGCGATTATTGAAAAAAATGGTCAAGATACTTCAATCGTTGACGTAGGAGATGCAATAGGAATTACTGACTACTTTGTTATCACTACAGGTAGGAATTCAAGACAAGTTCGCGCTCTCGTTGAAGAGATCGAACGACTTATAAAAAAAGGTAATGGACCGAGCCCAAAACGAATGGAAGGGAATCAGGATTATAAATGGGTCCTTATGGATTATGGCGACTTCATCGTCCATGTTTTTGACTCAAAAGAGCACGAATATTATCAATTGGACAAACTTTGGTCCGATATGCCTACTGAGAAGCTGATTGAATCTTAATTTACTATATGGACGCCTAGGAAGGTTAGAAAGCGGATAAAGTGACCAAGTCAAGGGGCTATAGCTCAGTTGGTAGAGCGCTTCCATGGCATGGAAGAGGTCAGGGGTTCAATTCCCCTTAGCTCCACAAGGAGAAAGAAATGGAATGTGAAGTTTGTGGTAACAGCATCAAATCGGGAGACTTGCACTGCGACTCTTGTTTTTCACTTGTCCAAAATGAATTCCTTGATGAAGAAATGATCGTGGCCGATGACCTTCTTTAAAAAAAGCAAAACTGGAATTGGTTCTTAGTCATACTACGGAGGGCTATATTCAAATTATGAAAGAAGTTAACGACGCAACGTTTGCCGCAGATGTCATAGAGCGATCAAAACAGATTCCAGTGATCGTAGACCTGTGGGCTCCTTGGTGTGAACCATGTAAAGCTCTGACTCCCATTATTGAAACAGCAGTGATCGCCACTGGAGGGAAAGTCGAATTGGTAACAGTAAATATTGATGAGAATCCCCAGGTGCGCGAGACTTTTCAGGTTCAAAGCATTCCTGCAGTGTACGCATTTAAAGATGGAGCCATTATCGATGGCTTTATGGGCGCACAAGGAGAGGAAGCAGTATCAACGTTTGTCAATGGGTTACTGCCTTCTGAGCAAGAAAAAATCATTGAATCTTTACTAGCCGAAGGTTCAGAATCTAGCTTGCTGGAAATACTCGCAGCAGTGCCAGACCATTTGGAAGCAGTTACTGCTTTAGCGAAGGCATACATAGACGACGATAAAAATGAAGAAGCTCTTTCCCTTCTCAAACGCATCCCAGAGACAGCTGACACTAGGCATTTGGCTGCCATTGCGCGTACTGGAGATGTTGAAACTGAAGAGGTATATGTAAAATTAGAACAACTTTTAGAAACAGTAAAAGATGATGAATCAGCTCGGCAAGAGTACGTTGATTTGCTTGATGTTCTTGGCCCCGATTCAGTTGAAGCGAATGATTACCGACGCAAACTTGCTTCGAAATTATTCTAAATAACCTTTGTCATTGAGGTCGTGTATCTTTGAAGAATGGCCCAAGAAAAACCCGTTTATCTGATCCGCGGAGACGATCCTTCAGTATTAAGCCAAGAGTTAACGAAACTTACTAAAGAACTTGTTGGCGACGGAGATAGGTCGCTTCTTATAGAAGAGATAACGGAACAAGATTATGAAGACGATGATGGCAACTATTCGCTATCACCATTACTAAATGCTGCGCAAACTATTCCTTTCCTAACAGAAAGACGGATAGTAGTCGGAAGAGATCTGGGAAGATTCTCTAAATCCGCTGATATCCAGCCTTTATTGGAATACCTTGAGAGCCCTCTATCTACGAACTCCTTGATTCTTGTCTGGGAGAAAGGCCCTAAGCTACAACGTTTAGGAAACCTGCCAAAGCAACTTCTGGAATCAGTTACGACATTTGGTGAAATCATAGATGGCCGGATCGGTCGGAAAACAAAAGATTGGATCACTGAACAAGCAACCCATTCAGGAATACATCTTGATAGGGCATCAATTGATCTCATAACTGAAATAGTGGGGGAGGAGGTTTCTCGCGTACCTTCGCTCCTTCAAACTCTTTTGTCAACGTTTGGTGAAGGAAGTCGTCTCGGAACAGACGACGTGAAGCCTTATTTAGGCGATTCTGGTGGTGTTCCCCCATGGGAACTAACTGACTCTATAGCAAAAGGAGATCCTGCACTAGCATTGAAAACATTAGCTAGGATGCAAGGTCCCGGTGGGCGTCATCAAATGCAAATTATGGGATTTTTGAACAGTCATTTTTCTAGAATTCTTCGGCTAGCAGGAATGCAACTTTCTACACCACAAAACGCTGCTGCTGAACTTGGAGACAAATCAACTTTCCGAGCAAAGAAAACACTTGAAGAGTCGAGAAAGTTGGGAAATGGTCGCAGCAAAAAAGCAGTCATCTTTCTTTCAAAAGCCGATCTTGATTTGCGAGGGGCTACTGGGACACCTCCAGAAGTAACTATGGAACTTCTAGTGGCAAGACTAGCGAACTTGTACCGTTGACTTTGAGTTAGGAAGATTCAATTGAATTCAGTTGCTTAACTAAGCGGCTTTTCTTTCTAGCAGCAGTGTTTTTATGAATGATTTTTTTGGCAACCGCTTTGTCAATTTTTTTGATTGCTGCACGTAAATCTTCGGAATTGGCATTGCCGGATTCTGCATTCGTAATAACGGACTTAACGCGTGAACCTATTTCTGAACGGACTCCTTTATTCTTAGTCCGCCTTTTTTCGTTTTGTCGATTTCGTTTTATTTGACCCTTAATGTTTGCCACGTTTCACCCTTGTAAAATTATTTGTGCCCCTATCGGAGGAGTTTCTTCCGAAGGCAACTACCGTCACTAGTTACCTCGTATGCTACCGAAACAGTGTTTAAATAGGACAAATCTCGTCAAGAACTAATATGAAACAACAAAATATTCGAAATATAGCGATAATTGCTCACATAGATCATGGTAAGTCAACATTGGCAGACCGCATGCTTGAATTATGTGGTGCTGTTGACCCAAGGGAAATGCGAGCTCAATATCTTGATTCCATGGATCTAGAAAGAGAGCGAGGAATAACGATAAAGCTACAAAGTGTCTGTTTGCAACATGGAGATGTGACGATAAATCTTATAGATACACCAGGCCACGTTGATTTCGGCTATGAAGTTTCACGCTCATTAGCAGCTTGTGAAGGGGTGGTACTTCTGGTAGATGCTGCACAAGGTATTGAGGCGCAAACATTGGCCAACACATATTTAGCAATGGAGAATGATCTTGAGATTGTAGTTGCACTTAATAAAATAGATCTTCCTGCAGCTGAACCAGACTTGTACGCTGCAGAAATAGAGCAGGTTCTAGGAGTGCCTGTTGGTGAAATCTTAAAGATAAGTGCAAAAACTGGGGAAGGGGTATCAGATTTGCTTGAGAGAATTGTTGAGCGAGTTCCTTCGCCTGGTGGAGCACCAGATAAACCGTTACAAGCGCTGATCTTTGATAGTCATTACGATCAATACCGCGGGGTTATAAGTTCCATACGCGTCGTTAACGGAATGATTTCCACTGGCGAAAAAGTGCAATTCATGCAACGGGGAACAACTGCTGTAGTGGAAGAGATCGGGGTGAGAACGCCTGAGCCAGTAGCAGTAGAAACATTGAGGGCAGGTGAAGTGGGTTTCTTAGTAGCAGGTGTCAAAGATGTAGGTGACGCGCGGTCGGGAGAAACTGTTACAGCATTGAAAGAAATGGCCAATGGCCCTCTTGATGGATATAGGGAGCCGAAACCTATGGTTTTCAGTGGTCTTTACCCTATAGACGGTGATGACTACCCTAATCTTCGCGATGCATTGGAAAAACTGCGGCTTAACGATTCCAGTTTTACCTATGAGCCTGAAACATCAAGTGCTCTCGGATTCGGTTTCCGGTGCGGGTTTCTAGGCTTGTTGCATATGGAAATCGTTCGTGAACGACTAGAAAGGGAATTTGGGCTGACCTTAATTTCCACGGCGCCTTCTGTTCAATACCGCCTTACATTAACGAATGGTGAAATAGACTTAGTAGATAATCCCAGTGAAGTACCTCCATTGAACGAACTGGAAAGCATCGAAGAGCCTTACCTGCTTGCGTCAATTATTACCCCTAGCGCTTACACAGGTACGTTAATGGAGCTTTGCCAAAGTAGGAGAGGGGAGCTCGTTAAGATGGAGTATCTATCGCCTGAGCGTGTTGAACTGTCATACCGCCTACCATTAGCTGAAGTAGTTCTTGACTTTTTCGATCAGATGAAAAGCCGGACCCAAGGTTATGCCAGTATGGACTACGAAAATGATGGGTATAGTCGCTCAGATCTCGTCAAAGTAGAGATCCTTCTCCAAGGAGACTCTGTAGATGCTTTTAGTTCAATTGTGCATCGTGAGAAATCTTATGAATATGGTCAGAAAATGACGAAAAAATTGCGAGAATTGATTCCACGGCAACAATTTGATGTCCCGATTCAAGCAGCGATTTCAAGTAAAATTATTTCAAGGGAGACGGTTAAAGCTTATAGGAAAGATGTGACGGCGAAACTTTACGGTGGGGATGTCACAAGGAAGAATAAGCTCCTTAAGAAACAAAAAGAAGGAAAGAAGCGAATGAAGTCAATTGGACGAGTTGATGTCCCACAAGAGGCATTCGTTTCTGCGCTTAAACTCGATGATTAATTCCAAGATCCCCCGAAATTACCAACTGGCACGCAGTCCGAAACAGGTTGATGTTTATGAATGAAGACTTATACGCGTTGTTAGGGGTTGATAAGGATGCATCTGGTGATGAAATCAAAAAAGCATACCGGGAGTTAGCACGTAAATATCATCCAGATGCGAATCCCGACGATGATGAAGCGGAGAAAAAATTTAAGGAAATTGCTATGGCCTACGAAGTTTTGAGTGATGAAAGCCGCCGGAGACAATATGACCAATTCGGGCTAACAAATGGTCGTGGAAATGCAGGATTTCCAGGGAATGGTGGAGTGCAAGATATTTTTGAAGCGTTTTTCGGTTCTGGAAGCCCTTTCGGTGGCAGCAATTTCACATCAGGTGTTTCTAATGCAGGTGCGGATATAGAAGTCGCAATCGAGATTTCCTTAGAAGAAGTTGTTCTTGGTGGTGAATCTACATTTTCAATTCGGATCCCGTTAGCTTGTGGAATTTGCGAGGGGACTGGGTCAGAGAGCGGAGACAGTGAGGCATGTCAGACTTGTGAGGGGCAAGGGCAAGTGCAGAGAGTCCGCCAATCGGTACTTGGCCAAATCATGTCAACTGCTGTTTGTCCGACTTGTAAGGGGCACCGGACGATGATTGTTGACCCCTGTTCTGTCTGTGACGGTAACGGGGTTACTGAATCAGAAGAAAAATTCACAATTGAGATAGTCAAGGGAGTGGATACTGGTGTGACACAGCGTTTGTCAGGCTTAGGTCCAGCAGGGACTCGAGGTGGAGCTCGCGGAGATATTCATGCGAGATATGTAGTACAAGATCATGAACGCTTTCAGAGATCTGGTGAAAATCTACTTGAGCAATTATGGATACCAGTCACACAGGCTGCTTTAGGTGCAGCAATAGAATATGAGACGATTGATACAACCGAAACTTTGACTATTCCAGCAGGAACCAAAACAGGAGATCGATTCAGATTTCGCGGCTTAGGCGTGCCAAAACTTCAGAGGCGTGGCAGAGGCGATCTAATAGTCGAAGTAGTAGTAGACACGCCAACAGACCTTTCTAAACTCTCTGCTGAACTTTTGGAACAGTTAGCGATTGATCGTGATGAAACTACTCTGATATCGACTAAACGCAAACGAAAACGCCGGATTTAGGTGGTGAAACAATAGGGCGATTTGCATGATTTAGGAATTCCACATTTGGCAGTTGACGGTATTGGTCAGAGCCACTTATCTCCTGGAGATGCACAGCACTTTCTTAAAGTACGTAATCATGATTCAAATTTAAGACTGAAACAGCAGCTAATGTCACTGCAACAACGATCACTAATAATCTGAACGTTTTAAGCTTCTAGACCTAACGGTCTTCCATGCTAATGAATTCTCGTGTTGGGTGGCCAATGTAGAGTTGACGCGGCCTAGCAATTCGAGTATTTCTCTCTAGCATCTCATTCCAGTGGGAAAGCCAGCCCGATGTTCTGGCTATGGCAAACAATACGGTAAACATATTTACTGGGAATCCCATGGATTGATATATCAAGCCACTATAGAAATCTACATTTGGGTAGAGTTTGCGACTGATAAAATAATCATCTGCAAGTGCTGCTTCTTCCAACTTTAGGGCTATATCAAGTTGAGGGTTTTTCCCAGTGATTTCAAATAGTTGATGGGCAGTATCTTTGATAATTTGAGCTCTAGGATCATAGTTTTTGTAGACACGGTGTCCAAACCCCCAGAGTAAATCATCTCCGTTCTTTACAGAATCGATGAACGCGTCAACATTTTCCAATGAGCCAATTTTCTTGAGCATGTTGATCACCGCTTCATTGGCCCCACCATGTCTAGGGCCAGAGAGAGCGGCGCTACCAGCGGCTATGGCTGAATATGGATCTGCATGTGAGGACCCTACGACCCGCACTGCAGTCGTTGAGCAGTTCTGCTCGTGGTCAGCGTGGAGAATGAATAGTTGTTCCAGTGCTTTGGTGAATATGGGGTCAGGTTGGTATTCTTGCGTTCCATCCCCGTAGATCATTGCTAGGAAGTTCTCTGTGTAGGTTAACTCCTCTCGGGGGGAGGGGATTGGTTTCCCGTTTCGGAAATTCTCAGCCGCAGCGGCGATCGTGGGAATTTTGGCAATCAGGTTTATCGTGTGTATTGAGCGGATATCCGGATCTTCAATTTCTCTCGAATCGGGGTACATGGTAGATAGTGCTGCAAGGGCAGATGTGAGCATGCCCATAGGGTGGGAATCCTTTTTGAATGCTTTTAAGAGATTGTTGTGATGTTCAGGATCCAAGTCAGAGTGACCTGCGATGGTTTTTTCCCACGTTGTGAGCTCGGTATGATTGGGAAGTTCACCATTTAGTAGAAGATAGGCTACTTCAAGGAATGAAGAACTTTCAGCGAGATCTTTTATGGGATAGCCACGGTGCTCAAGTTGGCCAGCGCCCCCATCGATATAGGTTATAGAACTGTTTGTAACAGCTGTTGCGGCAAATCCTTCATCTTTGAACCAAAGTCCAGGTAGCTGCTTTGTCCAAGGGCCTGAATCAATACCGCCATCAACAATTGGGATTTCAAATGACTCACCAGAGCGATTATCGGTGATAGTGATTGACTCTTTCAATGTCCGCTCCAAGTGGTTTCACTACATGATATCGGAAAAAATTGTAATCTCAGCCCCGAAATTAGGACTTTGCCGTGAAACCGGACCCGTCAATTCTCTATTAACTAGAGGGGAGTATTGCTATGAATTCGTTTTTGTAGTTTTTCTCTTTTGGACAATAGAAAGTCTAAACCACCTGAAATTTCAATCCGAGTATCTTCAGGGTCGATGATCATATCAACTGAGCCACGTTCAGCAGCAATGTACGGGTTTAAAAGTCGTTCCTCGTAGTCGGCTTCCAGGTCCTTTCGTTCTGAGTCGTTAGCGGATCGGTGGAGTATCTCTATGGCTCCTTTTGCTCCCATAACAGCGATTTCTGCTGATGGCCAAGCAATTGCTAGATCATTACCCATCTGTTTACTGTCCATGACGATATAAGCCCCACCGTAGCTTTTCCGAAGAGTTACACAAATTCGAGGAACTGTTGCATTGGCGTATGCAAATGCCAGTTGCGCCCCATGGCGGATCATGCCGCGCCATTCTAAATCTTTTCCTGGTTGGAATCCTGGAGTATCTACAAATGTGACGATAGGCAGATTGAATGCGTCGCAGAAAGTTACAAATCTGGCGCCTTTCTGTGAAGCAGCTATATCTAGGGTTCCAGCTAAGTTCTGTGGTTGATTAGCGACGATACCGACAGCGTGGCCATTGATTGTGGCTAAAGCAGTAACGATGTTTGCAGCCCAGTCTTTTCTTATTTCAGTTATCATTTCGTTATCTACGACTTGTGAAATCAGCGCGCGCACGTCATAACTTCCGGTAGGTGATTCTGGGATTAGATTGGAAATGCCGTTCAATTTTCGATCTGGTGTATCATCGCAAGGGATTTGAGTAGGTGAAGCAGAGGAACTCAGAGGAAGAAGGAATATTAGTTCTGCAATAATCTCGGAAGCGGATTCTGCAGAGTGGGCTACGAAACTAGCAAGTCCTGACATTTGAGCGTGTTTAGCTGCTCCACCAAGAGTTTCGTGATCAATTGGAACACCAGTAAATTCTTGGACCATTCTTGGACCATTTACATAAGAATAGGAATTTTTTACCATAATTACGAAATCGGCTAACCCAAGTAGAAGCGCTGGACCCGCTAAGGCAGTTTGCTGTACACAAAATATGGTTGGGATAATGCCGGAACAAGCCGAAATTTGAGATGCTGCAGATCCCCATCCATGTAGAGCTTCAACACCTGACTCTGGGGGAGCCCCTGAGGAGTTGAGATAACAAACAAGAGGGATTCTTTGCTCGAGAGCAGTTTTGGCTGCAGCTGCGAGTTTGAGGCCGTCGTTACCAGTTAAGGCAGAAGGTTCATCTCCGGTGCCTAAAGTGACTTCAACGTAACTTTTATTTTCAAAATGAGTGATGAGCACTTTCGTATTATTTGAAACTAGAGCTTGAACCTCTACATGTGTGGTGTTCTCCGGTTGCACACATTAATCTTAGTGGTTTAAAAGCACGAATAGGTATTCCCTAGTTTGCCAAGTAAATTCCATTCTGGTCGGATCCATGATCCTGAATCATATTTCTGAGAACATCTCTCACAACTCGTGTGGTTGCAGATAGGGGGACGCGTTTGTTCGTTGCGAGCCCAACTACTCTCCGAGTGAAACCTTCGAGGGGAATACGTTTCCATTTCCCTGACCCTTGGGCGGCTGTTGCCGGCAGTACTGCCGCGCCGAAACCATCCGTCGCCAGAGAAGCTAGAAGCCTCATGCCGTCGACTTCTGCTTTGGGGGTTAGTTTGACCCCGTGTTTTGCTAAATCTCTATCAAGGCTATCTCTGAAAGGCACGCCAGTTGGGTTAAGTAATAACGGAAATTCTGCAAGAATCGACGGAGTGAGCGAATCATATATAGCTAGAGGATGCCCATGGGGAGCAACTAGAACAGGCTCTTCTTCGAAGAGCGGTTCCAATTCAACATCTGGGTGAGAAATTGGAAGGTTTACAATCGCTCCATCTACGCGCCCTTGAACTACCAAAGGCATCAGATTGCTTGTGACAGCGTCAGTTATTTGTATCCTTACTCGAGGGTACTTTTCAATCATTGACTCTAGAAGAATTGGAGTAACCCATCTCCCAGTGGTTCCAATCACTCCGAGCCGAACTATTCCAGACACTTCAGAGTGAAGCGCTTCTACATCAAGAGCTATTGACTCAAGTTCAGTTTGAACTCTGCGCGCCCGTTGAACGACCAACTGGCCCTCTTCAGTTAGGACACCTGTTCGCCGATCAATCAGTGAGACCGCTAGTTCTTTTTCAAGTCGTGCTATGTGTGTTGAGATATTTGACTGAACCGTATGGAGAGATTGTGCTGCAGCACTGAAACTCCCATTATCAACTACCGCCACTAAGGCATTAAGTTGGCGTATATCCATACAGAAGTATATCTAGTTTCTTGATGAATGTAGAGCTAACTATCGCCCATTTAGATGGTTTTGATTCGCTATTCTAGTTTTTAAGTAGTTTGAGCTCTGATGACGTTTAAAGCAGAACCAGCTTTAAACCATTCGAGTTGTTCATCGCTGAATGTGTGTGTTGTTTCAAAAGAGAATGAATTTCCAGAGATTTGCGTTACTTCAACAATCACAGGTTGACCTGGAGCAAGGGATGATAAGTTCCGGACAGCTAATCTGTCATCTTCAGTTATCTTGTCGTAGTCAGAAGGATCTTTAAATGTCAAAGGCAGCATCCCTTGTTTCTTCAAATTTGTTTCGTGGATTCTCGCGAAACTTCGTGCTATCGCTACGAGCCCAAGACGAAAACGTGGTTCCATCGCAGCGTGTTCGCGGCTTGAACCTTCTCCCATGTTCTCGTCTCCGATGACAACCCAACTTTGACCGGCTTCATGGTAAGCCTTTGCGATGTCTGGGAACGTTTGAGTTTCTCCCGTTAGTTGATTTTTGCCGTAGCCAACTTCGTATCCAGCGTAAGCATTGACAGCTCCTAGATATAGGTTCCCAGAGATATTCTCTAAATGCCCGCGGTATTTCAACCAAGGACCGGCCATTGATATATGGTCTGTTGTGAATTTCCCTTTGGCTTTTACAAGTACTGGTAATTCTTCGTAATCACCACCATCCCAGGGAGAGAAAGGTGTGAGTAATTGAAGTCGATTAGATGAAGGCGAAACGTTTATTTCTATCTCGCTGCCATCCTTAGGCGGGGGAAGGAACGTGTCATCTCCGGAGTCAAAACCAGATGGAGGTAATTCAAGCCCCTGAGGGGTTGATAGCGAAACAAGTTCGCCATTTTCTGCCTTTAAAGTTCCATTGATTGGATCAAAATCAACCGTTCCTGCTAAGGCCAATGCCATAACAGTTTCTGGCGACGTTACAAATGCAAGAGTAGCCGGGTCTCCATCATTTCTTTTGGGAAAATTCCGGTTGTAAGAAGTGACTATTATGTTTGGAGTACCTGATTCATGTTCAGTTTCTTCCGACCTATCCCACTGACCAATACATGGTCCGCAAGCGTTTGCTAAAACTACGGCACCGAGGGCTTCGAAATCAGCTAGAAGACCATCTCTGGTAATTGTTGCTCTTACTTGTTCAGATCCGGGTGTGATCAAGAGTCGGCATTTAGCCTTGATACCTAGCGCCGTTGCTTCTCTAGCAATTGAAGCAGCTCTTGTTATATCTTCGTAAGAAGAGTTGGTGCAGCTCCCTATTAATGCTGCACTTATCTCTGTGGGCCAACCATTTGATCTAGCTTCAGCCCCCAAAGCGTTAACCTCTCTAGCTAAATCTGGTGTGTGTGGTCCGTTTATGTGAGGTTGTAGTTTGTCAAGGTTAATTTCAATTACTTGGTCAAAGTATTGTCCTGGGTTTTTAAGGACTTCTGGATCAGCTTTCAGGTGGTGTGCATGAGCAGAAGCTAGTTTGGCTACATCACTACGGTTAGTTGAATGCAAATAGCGTTCAATTGAGGCATCGTAAGGGAAGAGAGATGTTGTCGCTCCAATTTCAGCTCCCATATTGCAAATAGTTGCCTTACCAGTCGCAGATAGGTTTTCTGAGCCCTCACCGAAGTATTCAACTATGGCACCTGTTCCTCCCTTAACCGTGAGTATTTCGGCGACTTTTAAAATCACATCTTTGGGAGCACTCCAACCATTGAGGGAACCTGTTAGGTGAACTCCGATCAGTTTCGGCCATCTAACGTTCCAAGGGAAACCAGTCATCACATCAACAGCATCAGCTCCACCAACACCGATAGCTATCATCCCAAGCCCGCCACCATTCGGGGTATGGCTGTCTGTACCAATTATCATTCCTCCAGGGAATGCATACTGCTCAAGAACTACTTGGTGGATGATTCCGCTTCCGGGTTTCCAGAATCCAGCCCCATATTTAGCGCAGACTGTTTCAAGGAAACCGTATACCTCTTCGTTATCGCGAGAAGCAGTCATAAGATCGTGTTTTCCATCAACTTTTGCCTGAATTAAGTGATCAGCATGTGTCGTTGTTGGAACGGCTACTTTGTCGAGGCCAGCGGTCATGAATTGAAGCCATGCCATTTGCGCTGTCGCATCTTGCATAGCGACTCGGTCAGGTCGGAGGTCAACATATGAAACACCCCGTTCTAGGTCTTGTTCGTTGTTGTCTAGATGGTTAATGAGTATTTTCTCAGCGTAGGTAAGTGGCCGACTTAGTTTTTTGCGGCCATGATCTAGTCTTTCTTGAAGTGTCCCGTATACCCCTTCAATCAGATCTATGGGTGTGTTCGTGTAAACGGTCATAATCTCCTAAATATAATCAAGGATAACAGTGTCATTCTATCTGTTAACTGCTTGATTCTGGTGAAGGAAAAATCAGATTCTCGGCCATTTGTTTTTGTTAGGGTTTGACTTAGATCCTTTACTTTCTAAGTTCCATGATCGTCGCCATGGGCTAGCCTCAGGCCCATGTAATTTGGGGGTTGTTCCAGAATAGTGTCTCTTGGTTGCGGTCCACCAGTCTTGGTGTGTCTCATCTGCAAGTGCGGCTACTGAATCTTCTATGCGAGTTGAGAAGGATCTTGAAGTCTCTTTTTCCTGAGGCCAAATTGGAGTTCCAAAAGTGACCGTAGTGTCTGAACGTTTCGGCCAGAATTTACCTTTCCTGAGGATAGAACCAGTTCCACTTATGTGTACCGGAACGATAGGAACCTGGCATTTAAGTGATAGATACGCTGCACCACCGCGGAACGCTTGTCCCCATCCGTCAGGAGATCTTCCGCCTTCTGGGAAAACCATGAATGACCAACCCTTATTAATCAAAGAAGCTATATGATCTGAAGATTTACGGCTTGCCTTTGAGCGTTCAACTGGGACAGCTCCGATGAAGAGGGCGGACAAAGCTCCACTAATTTTCGAAGAGAAGAAATAATCTGCAGCTGCGCCGACAATCAATCGTTTCCGCCAGCGCATCGGAATTGACGTCAGTAGTAAAGGAGTATCGGCGTGGCTATGGTGGTTCGCAACAAAAATCGCAGCTTGTCTTTTGCCCAAGGATTCTAAACGGTCATACCCAGTCCTATTTGGATTAGCTAAAAAATTCATCACGGGCCGAGCAATTAATTCAGTTGTTGCTGTTCGGATAATTCGACTTGGAACAGTTCTGGACCATTTCGTTGGGTAATCTTCACCCAATTTTGAATCAGATTCTAAAGGCTCAATTCCCTTGGGTGTAGTTGGTGCGCGGTAAGGAAATTGAGAAGAACGTATTACTTTAAGGTTCCGAAACCTATTGGGTGAATTACCTATGGCCCGATAGATTTGTCTTGTCTTTCGTTTAATTTCCCTTGAAGTTAGCTTTTTCACCATGGTATTTAAGTCACATCTGCCATCAGTATTGGCGGACTGTGATAGTGGGTAATTGATGGACTGAATCCAACAGTATCTGAAGCAATTTCTAAAGCGTCTTGGATTGTGCTGGCTGGCCTGAAACCCATTCTTCTAACGGCCTCAGGTTGCCCCCCTACGATAATTACCTGAGAAAGGTGTTCTAAGGCATGGGAACACCAATACCACATGTAAAAGGGGTGAACGCCATGATATGCGTATGAGGTTCTGTAGAGGTGCCTGTACCATTCATCTTCGGCAAAGGCTTTTTCATATTTTTGGCTCATTTCAACCGCATCAGTTGTTTCGCTTAGAACACGGTCAAAAAAATCAATATAGCTTGGATGATGAACGGGGTGGAACTCCCACGGCGTGGGATGAGTCATAATAACTACTCCACCTTTTTTAACTAAGGGTTTCCCTTTGTACATATTAAAGAAATACCCAAGTCCCAAACACGCAACAAGTATCGGGTTCATAACAGAATTTACGTTATAAGGGCAAATGTAAGGCAAGCCCATTGTTAAGACGTCCGTTTGCCCGTCTACTTTAACTAAATGTTGCTTGTAGACATTCTCAGTTGTTTGCTTGTGGACAGCTTCTACTTCTCCAGCTTGAACTGATGTGATTTCATATGGTGATTCCCAGCCCATAAATGCCTTTCGGCGAGCTTGGGTAGACATCCGCTTAATTCCGCCTTGCATGCCGAGAAATAATGCCCGATCTTTAAGTGTCCATTCCCACTCTCTTTTCTGGAGCATAGCTAACGGGCCATCGTAACCAAAAGTGTTGTTGTTAACAGTTGTTTCTATCTGGAATACTTTTATGCCGGAATCTTTCAAAACCTTTCCCTGGCGCCAGTTAGATTTATGAAGTTCAGAGTTTTCCTGGTCCATGAAACTTTTAGACTTAACCATGGTTTGCGGATTGTGATGGTGACGAAGAGCCGTATACCCTGATAAGCCTGTCGCAGTGCTTTTCCAACCACCATCCATTGACACTAAATTTATATTCACGTAAACAATAAGATCGCTCTCGGCAGCACGTTTATTTATCTGTACTTCTTCACCGTGGGGAGTTGTTCCTATAGAAACCATTCCTTCAGGATCTTCTGCATCGTGGTTATAAATAGCACCTGAAGGAGAGAAAGCATCGTAAACGCGGTCGCCAACAGCATGTCGAAGTTCGGCCTCAGTCATTCTTCGGTGTAACGCTAGTGCGGCAATTAGGTGCACGTCGTCTACACCAGCTGCTGCGGCAGTATCAAGGACTGCTTCTATTACTCGCTGCCGAATATCTGGTTTTCTCATAGGGGGCAAAGGTAGAGAAATGTCATCAAATGCAATAGTTAATTTCATCCCAGAGAATAGGAGGGCTGAAAGAGGAGGTGAGTCTCCAAGGGGATTCTCAAGCGCATCTCGGATAGCTTGATTCGGGTTCACCATCCCTGGTAGAGGTTCCGCTGGATAAATAATTCGAGACCGACCTGGGGGAAGTTTCTCTAATTTAAAATTTTCTCCGTGATGAAATAGAGTTGGAGGTGTAGTGCGGTCTACTTCTAAAACCAATCCGGGTCTTGGGTGCTTCCTGCGATTATTAGCCATTTAAGATTCCTTACTTGTGCCGAGAGGTAGAATTTTTTTTGGTGATCCAGAAATCGGTTGAAAGTTCTCAACGAGCCACCCTCTTCTTCTCGCTAAAGTCGCGAGTTTGGTTTCAGGATTTACGGCTACGGGAAACCCGACTGCTTCTAACATCGGTAAATCACTTGTTGAGTCTGCGTATGCGACCGATTCAGAAAGATCTATCTCATGGTTTTCTGCATATTCCCTTAGAACTGCGGCTCGTGTTTCACCAATGGGAGGCACTTGGCTCATCTTTCCAGAATAATTCTCTCCTTCATGACTTAGAGATGGTGCGAGGATTTCATCAAATAATGGTTTTAGTGGCTGCACTACGAAATCTAAGGCCCCTGTGATCAAGAGGGTTCTGTGCCCTAGGGTTCTATGTTCTCGAACTCGACGA
Organism: Acidimicrobiales bacterium; assembly: GCA_030740795.1. Lineage (GTDB taxonomy): Bacteria > Actinomycetota > Acidimicrobiia > Acidimicrobiales > UBA8592 > UBA8592. The sequence goes on from JASLWO010000028.1 coordinate 29,457, forward strand.
ATCGCTGACGGAAATGATTTGTTAAGAATGAATTCATTGAACATGTCTAAAGAGTCTTCATCTATTTGGGCGATAGGCGCTCCTTCATATTTTCTATAGAAATTCCTCAAGAAATCTGTTCTATCGCGTCGGTCCATAGCTAACATATTCGGAGCTTCAAGTAGAGTTTTTGCAATGACGCGTGCCCTCTCTGATGGTGAAAGTCTTTTAGTAGCGAGATAACCCCAAGAGGCAACGACATTTGAAGCAATAAGAGTATTCTCAAGATCGAAAACAGCTAATTGTCGTTTAGGATCGAGCACTTGCTTCCTAAGTCGAGAGTACCGTGAGTCTACGCTGGTTGAGGTAGGGGAAGTTTTTACTCTTCCTTGAGTGACAACGGTCGGGAGATGGATGTCATATACGTATTTCTCCCAATTGATGATTCGTGGATCGAAAGGGAAAGCTTGCCGGTCGGTGTCCGTTATTTTTTCCCAGAGGGATAAAAGATTAGTTACGTCGTAGATAGCTTCGCATTCAACATATTTACCGTATAAAGTTATGTACTCCATCGCTTTGTCTAGTTCATTTCTTCGTTCTTCAAGGTCAGCGACAATCATTGCACTGGTTCCTCTGATTGGAAGTTTGTGAAGAGTCCTTTCCGTTATTTTAAGTAGACGCTTAGCGCGTGTCAGTTGCGTAACTACACGGCCTCGACCTGGGAATTCCCACTTTGAAGGTGTGATGGGCTGATTCTTTTCGTCAAGGATGGGGAATTTGCCGAAATAATCGTGTACATAATCAGCTAATATGCCTATGCGAATGGGGTTACAAGCTCCAGACGCAACTTGAAAAATTTGTGTTTCTTTTGGTGGAGTTTGGGAAGCTGCTGCGACTATTGCCGATGCGACTAAGTCAACTGGGATGATGTCAATTATTCCTTCAGGTATGCCCGGAAACTCTTTAAGGGTTCCGCGACCGAAATTTAAGATAATGGGTTCTGCCATCCTAAAGCCTCTAATCCAACCAGGTGTAGGGGCTTGCCAAGACGACTCAATGATTGAAGGGCGTACGATTGAAAGTGGGATGTTTCCTCTAATTTCTTGAACAGCCTGTTCGGCCATAGCCTTAGTGAAAGCATATGCATCTGGAAATCCCAAAGAAGTTGCTCGTTCTCTTCCAGCTTCAACCATTTTTTCTTTGACCCAACGTTCACGTATTTGTTCAGTTTTGCTGGCTATTACCGAAATACCTGGAGCTCCAAGTTCTTCTTTCGCTTCTGTTCGAAACTTTTCCAGATTCTCACTCCTTCGGCTGTCATCCTCCGTGTATGCCCGAGTTCGTCTTGCTGCTTCAGTTTCTTCACGCCAATTTAGTGGAACATAGAACGGACTTTGCGAAAGTGGTTTCTCGGGAGCTTTCCCTTTCCGGTTTCCGGCAACATAGCATGTGCTCACCATTACAACGTGCGGCGATGCATTGAGTTCTTTTAATGTTTCAACTAGTCGCACTGGACCCATTAGATTTACTTCTGCTGCTCGGTCTAAAGGTTCATCAAAACTAACTGCTGCAGCACTATGAATTATTACATCACAATTTGAGATTTCTTTGATTCCGTCTTCATCTAAGTCAAGATTTGGTTTAGAAATATCTGCTGATATCGCTTCTATTTGACTCTTGACCATGGCTTCGAAAGTAGATTCCCCCAAGTTATCTTTCAGTGTCTTGAAAGCGTCATTGCGGAAGATGTCTCTTTCAAGACGTTTCTGAGCGGATCGTCTACCGGCGGGGCGGATGAGAAGCCGTAATTGAACGTCTTTAACCTCGCGAAGTAGTAATTCAACTAGTGCAGTCCCCAAGAAACCAGTGGCGCCGGTAATAGCTATTTTTTTACCCTCTAGTGATTCTTTTATCACACTCTATTTCTACCACTTGGTAGAGAATGGTACAATCTTTATGTGAAGACTTCTGAGCGTGTCTTGTCAGCAGCTACTACAGCTTTCGGCGAATTCGGTTATGACTCTACGAGCTTGGATGATTTAGCGAAAGAACTGGGGATTCGAAAACAGTCAATTCTGTATCATTTCCCTTCGAAAGAGCAACTTCTAGCTAGCTCAGTTGACAAGGCCATTGACGAATTAATTTTGGTTTTGGATGAAGCGATTCGAACTAGTCGGACTGGTTGGGATCGTGTTGAATCAATAGTTAAAAGTGTTTTCCGGTTAGCGATTCGCCGACCTGAATTATTGGGACTTTTAAGAGAAGTGACGCGCTTAGGTCCACCAGTGTTGACTCGCGCAGTTGATGGAATCAATCCTTTGTTGAATGGAGCCACCGATTGGTTGCGTGAAGAAATGGAAGCTGGCCGCATAAGACATTCTGATCCTGAACTTCTTGTACTCTCAATCTATTCAACCGTTATGGGCGCAGCCACGGAAGTAAAACTATTTGAAGCTATAGGTGAGAAACAGACTCTTCGAGGGGCTGCTTTGAGGAGGAAAGAATTGCTCCGCTTCTTGAAGAGCGCTTTATCTCCAGATGGGTTTTGAAAAGCAGAGGTGAGCGATTAACTAGCTGTGCTGATCAACACTTCCACCAATTCTTCGTAACTCAATCCGGAGTTAGCCCAGAGTTTTGGGTACATGGAAATTGGCGTAAAACCGGGCATTGTGTTTATCTCATTCACCAACCACTTGTTTGCGCGTTCGTCAAAGAAAAAATCAACTCTTGCCAGACTCCTGCAACGGAGTAGAGCGAAAACTTCGAGGGCTAACTCTTGAGCGTTTAAGATTTGAGATTGCGTTAGTTGTGCAGGGATTTTTAAGATTGCACCATCTTCGTATTTATCGTTGTAGTCATAGAATTCGGCTCCAGGAATTATTTCCCCAGGCAAGGAAACTTTTGGCTCATCGTTACCAAGAATTGAAATTTCAATTTCTCTCCCAGAAATAGCCTCTTCGATAACGATCCATTCATCGTATTTTGCTGCTTCTTGAAGAGCTGAGTGAAGCTTTGACCTTTCCGTAACTTTGGTAATGCCAATGGATGATCCCATGTTTGATGGCTTTACGAAAAGAGGGATTTCGAGTTCCACATCAATAGCTGATCTTGCAACTTTCTCTATCTGACTCGCGTGAATCCCAATCCATTTTGTTTGTTGAATACCCGCATTTTTGAGAATTTCTTTGGTTTTGAGTTTGTCCATGCATAAGGCGGAAGAAAGAACCTTGCTTCCAACATAAGGTACGTGCATGAGCTCTAAGAAACCTTGTATGGTTCCATCTTCACCGTTCGGTCCATGAAGAACAGGAAAGACTATAGGGGATGTTTCCTTTAACCGGTTAAAGAAGGTTATGGGATTTACCGAAGTCCCTACTGCATCTAGTGCCTGCGGCAGGTTTTCTTGGTCATCACAACTCACTTCGTTGAATACATGAACCCAAGTTCCATCGAGAGTTATTCCTAGGACATGAACTTCGTATTTTTCGGTATCAACGACTTTAAGAATATGGGCAGCGGAAGAACAGGAGACAGAGTGTTCAGGTGATTGCCCACCGAAAATGATTACAAGTGGTTTCCTAATATTAATCGGATCGTTGGTGGTCGTATTATTCACTTTTCTAGAATACCTTAATCTTCTAGTAAGAAGGATGCGATCTGTGGCCAGGCGGTGGGGTCCTGAAGCATGAACAAGTGACCCCCCTCAAATATTTTAGTAACTGAATTAGGAATCAGATCATGTAATTTCTGAAGATTTTGTTCTGGGGCTACAAGATCGTGGTAGCCACCAACTATCAATGTTGAGTGATTCAAGTCGGGTAGAAGGTGAATCACATCATGAGTTGATCTAGCCTCTAGCTGATTCAGTAAGCCAGGAGTTAAGTTGTTTGGGAAGATCCTTTTGCCTGCGGTGATTAGTTCCTCAACTGCGGTAATAATTGGAAGATTGGTTTCTCTCTTTTCGTACCGAGAGTCAAGTAGTTGCAACCAGAGTGAAGCTTGTTTTGCAACCGATTGTTGAAGAACAATACGAAGGTCAAAAGAGGAATATTCTGGGCCACCTGGAGATGTGCAAGCGAGAACCAGTTTGTTAACCATGTTGGGATATTTAAGAGTTAGATGTTGGGCAACCATACCGCCAAATGAAATCCCGATTACGTTCGTTTTCTTAATGTCTAAGGCAGAAAGAAGTGCAGCTGCATCGTTTCCGTAATCATCCATTGAATAGGGGGGTGCAGGTACCTCTGTACGTCCTAGCCCACGTTGATCGTAACGTAACACAGTAAAATTTTCGTCAATATCAGGTATCCGCGCCCGAGGCGTACGGAGGTCAGCGCCTGTTCCACTTATAATGAGCAGCGGATACCCGTTACCGGAAATTTCGTAACAGATATTGATTCCGTTGGTTTGAATGTAAGGCATCCTCAAAAGGATACTTCAAGCTTCAATAGTTTCGTTTACACAAATGCCGATGCAAAGACTAGTGAAACAATCGTCATCACTTTTAACAGAATGTTCATTGCAGGCCCTGAAGTATCTTTGAAAGGGTCACCCACTGTGTCTCCAACGACAGCTGCTTTATGTGGGTCCGAGCCTTTACCACCGTGATGTCCGGCTTCAATATACTTTTTGGCATTATCCCAAGCACCACCGGCATTTGCCATAAAGATTGCAAGAGCGAAACCAGTTACTAAAGCTCCGGCTAGTAGGCCACCTAACGCATCAATATCAATGAACCCTACAGCCAAAGGAACAACTACAGCTAAAGATCCTGGTATGACCATTTCTTTCAACGAAGCTTCTGTTGAGATAGCAACGCACCGGGCGGAGTCTGGGACGACACCTTCACGTCCTTCTCTAAGGCCGGGAATTTCACGGAATTGCCTGCGGACTTCTTCAATCATTGCAGTTGCCGCTCTTCCAACGGCATCAATGGTTAAAGCAGCAAACAGGAAGGGCAGACCCGCTCCGAGGAAAAGGCCGATAAAGACATCGACTTCGCCGACATTAAGTTCTAACGTGCCTCCGGCTTGACCTACTGCTAATTCGAAACTCTTAAATAAAGCAAGCGCTGTTAGGGCTGCTGATCCAACAGCGAAGCCTTTTGCAATTGCAGCGGTGGTGTTTCCAAGGGAATCAAGTGCATCGGTGACTTCTCGAACTGAAGGGTCAAGTTCAGCCATTTCAGCGATTCCGCCAGCATTATCAGCTATAGGTCCGTAAGCATCTACTGAAACAACTGCTCCGGTAGTTGCAAGCATCCCAATGGCAGCAACAGCGATCCCGTAAATACCATTATTTAAAGTTTCTTCGCCTCCCCAGTAAGCAATTCCAATACCTGCAAGGACAAGACCCACAGAAGTTGCTACTGAAATCATCCCAGCACTGATACCGCTCAGAATAGTAGTAGCTGGCCCCGTTTCAGCTTGAGCTGCTATTTTCTTGACAGGAGCGAAATGGTCAGATGTATAGTATTCGGCTGTCTTGCCTAAAGCCCAACCAACAATCAAACCCCCAATAACCGATATAGCGAGTCCGATTGGATTCCCATCCGCTGAATCAAAAAGCCAATATGAAACGGCAAGAGTTCCTAGGACAGTTAACCCCATGGCAACGTTTGTGCCACGGTGTAAAGCATGGCTTAAAGCTTTTGAGTCTGTTGAGTCTCCACCCTTTACAAGAAAAGACCCGAGAATCGAGGCGATCATACCGATAAAAGCAATAGCCATTGGGAACATGAGCTGCTCAATGACTCCTGTTGAGGTAGCTCCGGAAGCTTTCAACCCGCCATCTATAGCGAAAGCTGTTAGGGCAACTGGTGCGATTATTGAACCCGCATAGGATTCGAACAGGTCAGCTCCCATCCCTGCGACATCGCCAACATTGTCACCAACATTGTCAGCGATAGTTGCTGGGTTCCTAGGATCATCTTCAGGTATGCCAGCTTCAACTTTTCCTACAAGGTCAGCGCCAACATCAGCTGCTTTGGTATAGATTCCTCCACCAACTCGAGAGAACAGGGCTATTGAAGAGGCACCAAGACCATACGCAGTAACAATTTCAAAAGCTTGGTCAACTTCGAGCCAAATTACAAAGAGAAGGTAAACAAACATAAGACCCAGGAGTGCTAGACCCGCCACCGAAAAGCCCATAACGGCACCACCACGATAAGCAACTGGTAGCGCTTTAGCTGGACCTTCTTTAGCAGCTTCTGTAGTTCTGGCATTAGCCATAGTCGCTACAGTCATTCCTATATAACCGGCAGTAGCAGACAAGGCTGCACCGATTAGATACGCAACTGATGCTAATGGTGTTATCACAATTGCCAAGAGGATAACCATGGCTGCCACAAAGAAAGAAACCCATGTATATTCTTGTTTTAAGAAAGCTTTAGCACCGTTTTGGATCTCATTCATGAGGAAGATCATTCGATCATTTCCAGCTGGTGCCGCTTTTACGGTTGTGAAAAAATAAGAAGCTAGCGCTAATGCTGCCAAGGCGCTTGCTAAAGCAAGATAGGGGATCGATTCCAAGGTTACTCCTCTTAGATAGCTGTGCAGGTTAGTTATCTCCAGCACTCATGTTCAATCCGGAAGTCTATATGTTGATTACGCCAGTTGGATAACCATTTTGATGATTTCTGAATAATTGTAAAAAACTACGTTTTTTTCTTAGGTATCTATGATTTATACACAAAGAACTGTTACCAATTAGAGGTGTACATAGTTGTCGTAGGGGCAGGCGAAGTTGGTAATTACATCACTCGACTGCTGACGGATCCCAAACATCAAACCCAAAAGATGGAAGTGGCTATCGTTGATGCTAATCCTGAACGGATAGCAAAACTTGGTGACGAATTAGATGCAGCAATGATAGAAGGTAGCGGTAGTCACCCAGAGACGTTGCAGTTGGCAGGAATTGATCAAGCAGATCTTTTGGTAGCGGTTTCATCGAGTGACGAAGTAAATCTGATTTCAGGACTATACGCAAGAAATCGCGGAGTCAAAAAAACCATTGTTCGAATAGAAGCTGAAGAAATAAAGAAACAGTCTGATAACGAGGACTGGTTTTTAGGAGTGTTGGGTCCTGACTTGATTTTTGACCCTGATGAAGACACAGCAAAAGAGATAGCGGACCTTTTGGTCTCTTGGGGAGCTGATGAAATAGCAACTTTGTGCGAAGGCGAAGTTATTATTATCGGAGCAACATTAAATTCAGACGCTGAATTTTGTGGGAAGACACTTTCGGAAATTGGTGAATTGAACGAACCGATTTGGAGTTTCCTAGTTGCAGCTTTAAGAAGGAATGGGGAAACAATAATTCCCCGTTCTGAAGAAACATTGGCAGCAGGAGATCATCTCTGGCTAGTGATAAAAGCTGCGGAGAAGAGCAATGTTTTGGAGGCGTTAGGATTCAAGAGAAAGAAACAAAAGCGTATTCTATTATTAGGAGGAGGTAGAACGGCTGAATTTTTAGCGAAAGAACTTGTACGACTGAAATTCCGAGAAGTGACTTTGATAGAACAGAATGAAGATAGAGCTGAAGAGCTCGCCACCAGACTTGATGGGGTGGATGTTGTGCTAGGTGACATAACAGACGCACAGTTCCTGAGCGCCGAAATAGACGCAGGAAAATATGATGCAGCAGTTGCCCTAACCGGAAAGGACGAAGCCAACGTACTTGCATGCATGTACGCGAAGTCACTAGGAACTAGGAGAACTATAGCGATCCTCCATAGATTAAAACTTCTAGATGTTTTGGGTTCCGCTGGAGTTGACTCAGCGGTTTCACCAGTTACTGCTAGTGCAAACCGTGTGCTTCGTTTCGTTCACGAAGTAGAAGATGTAGCTACTTTCCTGGGGACAGATCAGAATTTCGAAGTCGTTGAATTACGTGTTGAGGAAGAGAGCAAAGCAACGACGTTGCCAATTAAAGAATTAAAGCTCCCGCGCAACGTATTGATAGGGGCTGTAGTAAGTAGCGGTGAACCAATGATCGCAAGAGGTGAAAGCCAATTAAAGGCAGAAGATTTGGTTCTCATTATCGCTCCTCCCGAGCAAATAGACCCTATACGAAAAGAATTCTTTCTCAATTCGAATACCTCGGTAGGGTAGCGAAGCACGGTCAAGTAATGCTGACTAGATTTAACAGTGAATCAATTAAGACGAGTTGTTTTGCTGTAGGTATTTCGTTTGGACTTATTGGTTTCATTACGTTAATTTCTGCAGTCGGGAATTTCCCTGACTCTTCAAATTCCCGTACTCAATTGAGCCTTATATTGAGCGGGCTTCTCACCTCTTTAATTAGCGCAGGCCTGCTTAAATTGGCTGGAAAACAAGAAATTACGAGAGCGTCAAAAATTTTCTCTCTGGCTGTGACTAGCATTTTGAGCTTCATAGCATTGAGTTCAATCGTGTACTTACTGACAGGATTCGTTGAAACGTTAGATGCTGCTATTTGGGAATCGGCAGCAGGGATAACAACTACTGCAATTTCTAATATCGAGATTGAAAAGTTGCCATCTTCAATGCATATTTATCGCTCAGTAAGTCAGTGGGTAGGTGGGTTAGGTGTTCTCTGCCTAGTTTTCGTAGCAATGCCGTTGACTGTGCGTAAAGAGGATGGAAGAGATTTAACTTCGGAAGGATATGCTTCCCAGATATTTAGTAGGGATCCTAAAAAAAAGGTCAAAGAATTCTCTATTGTGTACATGGGCTTAACAGTAATTATCTTTGTTGCGTACATTTCGGCAGGTATGGGCACATTTGATTCAATATGTCATTCACTCACTACAGCATCTACAGGGGGATTCAGTACTAAATCGGCGTCAATTGGCTCTTACGGTTCAGGGTCGATCGAATGGGTAGCAACTTTCGGCATGATTTTTGGGGGTCTGAATCTTGGACTTTTCTGGTGGGCCTGGAAGAAAAAATTCAGCAAAATTAAAGAGAATACCGAGTTGCGCGCATATTTCTTCATTCTCTTAATTTCAATACTCGCGTTTGGGTTGATGTTGGATAGAGATTTCTTTGATCTTGAAACGATAAGGACTGCAGCATTTATAACTGCGTCACTTTTAAGCACGACAGGGTTTACAACTGTTAGTTGGGAATTCTCTTCAGCGATGACCACCATTGCTCTTCTTGTTATGGCTACAGGAGCAATGACTGGTTCTACCGGAGGGGGATATCGAGTTCATCGCGTCATCATGTTGTTCTGGTACTTGAGACGAGAATCAACGATAATGCATAAACCAAGTGCGATAAGAGTGATGAAGCTCAGTGGGAACAAAGTCCTTGATAGATCTTTGGAGAAGTTGCATGGTTACACGGCGATCTTCATTCTACTCGTCGCTGTTGGAGCCTTTTTACTTTCCTTATCGTCGCAGCATTTAACCCTTCAAGAATCAATTAGTTTCTCCCTATCAGCGATGGTTACAAACGGGCCAGGCCTACTTGAATCTACTGGAGTGGGTATTGACCATAATGTAGTTTCGCACTTGACTCTTTCTGCTCTTATGGTCCTTGGACGATTATCAATTTTACCAGTAGCTTATGTGGTTCTTTTCGCTTCCACAGCCCTTAAAGGTGTATTCCTAAGAACAACAGAAGAGGTCGAGTAATGCGATTATCTAGGGCGATCTTTACTGAAGGAGTGTATGAATCAGCCACATTGAATGTTATCGGCGTCGCATTGCTTTTCCTAAGCCCCGGACTTCTGGTTTGTACGCTAGTTGAATGGGGATCGGGATCATCGCATCAAGAGATGGCGCTTTTGGGGACCACGTGTTTAACACTTGTTATCGGGATGTCACTAAGAACTATCACTTCAATAGCTGACGACTCTATGGAAAAGCCGAAAGCCGTTTTTTCTGTTGTTGCGTGGAGTTGGGTTTCATGTGCCCTAGTTGGCGTCATGCCTTACTTGTTAGGAGATGTTTTCGCATGGTCCCATTTCGGGAACGCCTTATTTGAATCGATTTCTGGGTTTTCTTGTACTGGTTCAACCGTGCTAGAAGACATTGAGTCAAATGGGCGGGGAATTCTCCTTTGGCGTCAAATGACGCAATGGTATGGCGGGATGGGAATGATTGTTTTGGGGGTAACGGTTCTCCCGAATCTGGGCGTCGGTGGTTTGAAATTAATGGCTGCAGAAGCGCCAGGTCATAAATCCGACAAACTTAAAGCTAAGTCAATAGATACAGCAAAGTCACTTTGGGTAATTTATTTCGGTATAACAGCAGTGATAACGTTCGCTCTGTGGATATTGCCCAATATTAGTTTTTACGATGCAATAGCACACGGGTTTTCAACAGTAGCAACTGGCGGATTTTCTACATATAACGCTTCAATTGGCCACTTCAACTCCTATCTGGCTGAGTTAGTCATCGTTGTCGGCATGTTTATTTGTGCTATGAATTTCAACCTTCAATTTATTTTTCTAAGAGGTCAAGGTGAGAATAAGGCAAATAGAGGGAAAATTAAGGTTTTTACAGATTCATCGGAATGGAAGTTATACGTCAAGATAACGTTACTCACTGTTTTTGGTGTTTTTCTTCTCAATTGGCTACTTGACTCGGCGCCAGTCGGAATTGCTTTTCGCGATTCGTTATTTAATGTTGTTGCACTTGCAAGCAGTACCGGATTTGGGAATGTGCGACCGAATGGTATAGGCGACTTTGTACTTTGGGGAACAGCAACTCAACTCGTTTTACTGTTTCTTATGGCGGTAGGCGGGACAGTTGGTTCTACATCAGGTGGAATGAAGGTGCTCCGCATGCAAATCGGACTTAAAGCTTTGCGTAGAGAGTTGAAAAAACTCCAACACGGAAAACTCGTTTTCCCGATTAAATTGGGCAAGACACCAGTTGAAGACAGTATCGTTGCATCCGCTTTGGGCTTTATATCGTTATTTATATCGTTCGTGATTGGAGGGACGTTAGTAGCAACAGTATGCGGCGGTGATGACTTCGTATCTTCTTTGAGTGGAGCCATCTCAGCAATGAGCAATATGGGTCCTGCTCTTGGAGATGCGGGTCCTACATCTAATTTCTTAGAGTTCTCGCGGATAGGTCGAGCTGCGCTTGCCGTCTTGATGGTTGTAGGGCGACTTGAGATATACGCGGTGATCCTTATGTTTATCGCACCGGCAGATCGTTTAAAGATTAGAAAACAAACCTGACTTAAGGTACAACTTCATAAATAAGGTGAGCAACTCCGCATCTTCTACGCCACAAAGTTCACGGCTAGAATGCATAGATAATTGTGCGATTCCAATGTCTATAGTTTCTATGCCTAAAAGCGCAGATGTCACCGGTCCTATTGTCGATCCGCAGTTCATGTCGCTACGGTTTGAAAATAGTTGGTAGGGCAATCCATTAGAGTCGCATAGAGTTTGGACAAAAGCTTGACCAGTGGCAGTAGTGGCGTATCTTTCATTATTGTTGCGTTTTATGACGATTCCGCCATTAAGAGATATTTGATGCTCAATGTCGTGTTTTTCAGGATAATTCGGGTGCGTTGCATGAGCTCCATCAGCCGATAAAAGCGTGGATTTCGATAGGGCCCGGTATTTATCTGAGGTCTTGTGCTGACTGGTTAGACGCTCAACCACAGAAGGGAGAAAATTGCTTGCTGCTCCTGTTGCAGAGGTACTTCCTACTTCTTCGTGGTTAAATAGACAAACCATAGGAATTCTGTTCTGGACCTTTTGCTCAGTTAAATCCTTAATTGCTGTTATGGCAGAATGGCAAGAAACGAGATTATCTATTCTTCCGGAAGAGAGCCACTGATTCTCAGCGCCGATTCTTGTTGCTGATTGGACATCATGGAGCATTAAATCCCATGATTTGAGGCTTGTTGCTGGCTCAGAAATTTGAGACGCTAAAAAGTCTTTGAAAGTTTCCATAACCGATCCGAGATCATTCCAAATGGGACGAAGGTGATTTTGCGGATTAAGGATCAGTCCTTCGTCATTAACTGTCCGGTCAAGGTGAATTGCGAGTTGCGGTATGCGACAAATAGGGTCATTTATTTGTACAAGAGTTTCAATAAGGCTGTCATTCTTAGAGATGATCAACCTTCCTGAAATTCCAAGGTCTCGATCTAACCAAGTGTTTAACAAAGGGCTTCCATATGTTTCTAAGCCGAATTGTTTTAAGCCGAACTTTTCACCCGTCAGAACAGGTTTTAGTCTGAGGTTAGGGCTATCAGTGTGGGCTGCCACAATGGCAAACCCATTGCCCAGAGATGTGGCATCAGATACTATCCAACTGATCATGCTCCCATCTCTTATGACATAGAAAGCTCCTGCAGATAAATCCCAATCATGATCTTCATAGATTCGATTGAATCCTGCTGTGTCTAGTATTTCGCTTGCTTCCTTAACAGCATGATATGGCGATGTAGAATTATCCATGAATTCCATAAGTTGAAGCGTATGGGACTGAGGATTTTCCATTCTTCTATCATGCCCGTACGTTGCATTTAGTGCTAGTTGAAGACGGTCAACTAGTTAAAATCTTACTAGTGTTGGTAAACTTCAACACGGCTGGGTCAACGTCGCCTCACGCTGTCCTACCGCACAGCAATCAAGGAAACGCATGAGTCAGTTCCACTTTCAAGACTTACCTTCTGAACAGGGGTTATATCACCCTGCTTTAGAACACGATTCGTGTGGGGTAAATTTTTTGGCTGATTTGCGGGGTAGACAGAGTCACGACATAGTTTCAAAGGCGATAGCGGCTCTTTGCCAATTGCAACATAGAGGGGCATTAGGAGCGGAGAAAAACACAGGTGACGGCGCTGGGATACTGATTCAGATTCCAGATAAATTCCTTCGAGATTCAGTTAATTTTGAGCTTCCACTAGTTGGTAGCTATGCAACTGGAATAGCGTTCATGCCTCAAGATGAAACAAATTTCAAAACTGCAAAAGATCAAATTGCAGAAAAAGCGGCTGCTTTAGGGATGCTCGTACTTGGGTGGAGGAATGTCCCCATTGACAGTTCATCTCTTGGTAAAGGAGCGCTTGGGACAATGCCAAAGTTTGTTCAAATTTTCTTGAGCGCAACAGGTGAAACGGGGGAGTTGCTTTCTGGTATTGCCTTAGACCGTAAAGCCTACATTCTTAGGAAAAGGTGTGAAAACGAAATACAATTTGACCAGATAGATGTCGCTACACAAGGAATGGGCGGCATGTCAAGAAAACATCGAGGCGTTTATTTCCCCAGTTTGTCATGCCGTACATTCGTCTACAAAGGAATGTTGACGACTCCTCAGTTGAGTGAGTTCTACCTTGATTTAGCGGATGAAAGGGTCGAAAGTGCTCTGGCCCTAGTCCACTCAAGGTTCTCTACCAATACTTTCCCATCGTGGCCACTAGCACACCCTTACCGGTATGTCGCACACAATGGTGAAATCAATACCGTCCAAGGTAACAGAAATTGGATGAGAGCAAGAGAAGCACTTATGCAATCAGATCATTTCGGAGATCAACTTGAGAATATTTTCCCTATCTGTACACCTGGTGCATCAGATACAGCGGCTTTTGATGAATGTCTTGAACTGCTGGTTCTCGCTGGTTATTCCCTTCCAGAAGCGGTTCTAATGATGATTCCTGAACCTTGGGAGAATCATCAGACCATGGGAGAAGAGCTCAAGAACTTCTACAAGTACCACTCGGCCCGAATGGAACCATGGGATGGGCCAGCCTCTATAATTTTCACCGACGGGTCAGTTGTTGGTGCAGTTCTTGATCGAAATGGTCTCCGACCATCACGTTACTGGGTTACAGATGATGATTTGGTAATTATGGCTTCAGAGGTGGGAGTCGTAGATATAGATAGCAATAAAATTGTCGAAAAGGGTAGATTGCAACCAGGCAAAATGTTTTTTATTGATACTGTCGCTGGAAGAATTGTCCGAGATGAAGAGATAAAAAATGATTTAGCATCGTCAAGGCCGTACTCCAAATGGATAGGAGAGAACGAACTTGAATTGGAAAAACTTGCAGATCGCCAAGTGCCTCGACTAGAAGATAGCAGTTTGTTAACAAGACAAAAGTTATTCGGCTACACGAAAGAAGAAATAAAACTGTTATTAGCTCCCATGTACCGAGTCGGTAAAGAGGCTATCGGTTCAATGGGTACAGATACGCCAATAGCTGTACTCTCTAATAGGCCACGCCTTGTCTACGACTATTTTCAACAACTATTTGCTCAAGTAACGAACCCACCTTTAGATGCTATGCGCGAAGAAATAGTAACTTCTACATGTGGATGGCTAGGACCTGAGCAGAACTTATTGGAAACGAAAGCTGAAGCTTGCCGACGTATTTACATAGAACACCCTGTCATATTGAACCGAGAGCTTCTTCGGATACTTGACATTGACGGCGAAATAAGTGGGCAAGTAGGTGAAGAGCATTTCAGGTCTCAGGTCATTCCATGCGTCTATCCAGTGGATGAAGGAGGTAGCGGTCTTAGAGCCGCTATTCAAAATATTCGGGCTCTCGCAACGAGAGCTATTAAGGATGGGCGGAACTTGATTGTGCTTTCTGATAGAGGAACAAGCGCTAGTCATGCACCGATCCCTGCGCTTCTAGCAACAGCAGCAGTACACCACCATTTAGTAAGAGAAAAGACCAGATCGCAAGTGAGTTTGATCATAGAAACCGGAGAAATGCGAGAAGTTCACCACCTTTGTTTGTTGCTTGGTTACGGAGCTAACGCTGTCAATCCATATCTGGCATTTGAAACAATAACGGATCTTGTAGTGCGACAAGAACTAGAAGAAGACCAGAAGTTAACAGTTGAGGAAGCGCACGCGAATTATGTGAATGCATGCGACAAAGGCGTATTAAAGGTTATGTCAAAGATGGGTATCTCCACAGTTCGGAGTTACATTGGGTCTCAAATATTTGAATCTATAGGCCTAGGTCAACCATTAATAATTGATGCGTTTCCCGGAACCATGAGTCGGCTGGGTGGAATCGGATATTCTCAACTAGCAGAAGAGACGAGGTTAAGACACCAAATAGCATTCCCGAAAATTTCCACTCATAGGGCTCACCGTGAACTTATAGCTGGCGGGGAGTATCAATGGCGAAGGGAAGGAGAATTCCATCTTTTTAACCCAGAAACAGTTTTTAAACTTCAACATGCAACACGCGAAAAACGGTACGACCTTTTCACGGAATATACCAATAGCGTAAATTCTCAAAGTAGGGAACTTGCAACGCTGCGCGGGCTATTTAAGTTCAGATTTGATTTACGAGACCCAATTCCTGTAGAAGAGGTTGAACCAATCTCAGAAATAATGAAAACTTTCTCAACCGGAGCAATGTCCTATGGTTCCATCTCTGAAGAAGCTCATGAAACGCTGGCAATTGCGATGAATAGGATAGGAGCTAAATCTAATACAGGTGAAGGGGGAGAGAACCCGAATCGATTTTTGCCTGACAGCAATGGCGACCTAAGACGCTCTGCCATAAAACAAACAGCATCTGGCAGGTTTGGGGTCACAAGCGAATATTTAGTTAACGCAGATGATATCCAAATCAAAATGGCTCAAGGAGCTAAGCCAGGTGAAGGCGGTCAATTGCCTGGACGAAAAGTATGGCCTTGGATAGCTGAAGTACGCCATTCTACTCCAGGAGTTGATCTAATCTCACCTCCGCCACATCACGACATATATTCAATTGAAGATCTAGCGCAACTCATCCACGACCTTAAGAACGCCAACCCAGAAGCAAGAATTCACGTCAAACTAGTCTCTGAGTTGGGAGTTGGAACAGTTGCGGCGGGTGTCGCAAAAGCTCACGCAGATGTTGTACTTATATCCGGGCATGATGGGGGGACTGGGGCCTCACCACTTACTTCTATTAAGCACGCTGGCACACCCTGGGAGCTTGGATTAGCGGAGACACAACAAACTCTACTTCTAAATAATCTAAGAGATCGGATAGTGGTTCAATGTGATGGGCAGCTTAAAACCGGCAGAGATGTAGTGATTGCAGCACTATTAGGTGCAGAAGAGTTTGGTTTCGCGACTGCTCCACTGGTTGTAATGGGATGTGTGATGATGCGAGTCTGTCATCTAGATACCTGCCCGGTGGGGATTGCAACACAAAACCCAGAATTAAGAGAGAACTTTTCTGGAAAAGCTGAATTCGTCGTCAATTTCATGGAATTTATTGCCGAGGAGGTACGGGAACTACTAGCGGCCCTCGGGTTTCGATCACTCCGAGAAGCAATAGGGCAAGCGGCTTCTCTTGATGTGACTGACAGTATTGACCATTGGAAAGCAGAGGGGTTGGATCTTTCTCCCATCCTTTATCAACCTCCTTTAGCCTCTGAGGCCGTTCGCTACTGTAAGGAGAAACAAGATCATGGCCTTGAAGAAGCATTAGACCAAACGCTTATCCAACTTGCAGAAGGCGCTTTGAGACACGGCGACAGAATTAAATTGGAATTACCGATAAGAAATGTCAATCGGTCCGTAGGCACAATGCTTGGATATCACCTTACGAAACGATGGGGAGGTGAGGGACTGCCGGACGACACAATTCAAGTTAACTTTGTTGGATCAGCAGGAAATAGTTTCGCCGCTTTTATGCCTTCTGGAATAACTCTGCGTTTAGAAGGAGACGCTAACGATTATGTTGGTAAAGGCTTGAGTGGAGGTCGCGTGGTCTTGATACCACCTAGTAACTCCATCTTTAAGGCAGAAGAAAATGTGATTGCCGGGAACGTGCTTTTGTATGGCGCTACCTCGGGTGAAATGTTCATTCGCGGACTAGTAGGTGAAAGATTTGCCGTTAGGAACTCTGGTGCATTAGCAGTTGTTGAAGGTATCGGAGATCACGGTTGTGAGTATATGACTGGCGGCAGGATAGTCGTATTGGGAGCAACAGGCAGAAATTTCGCCGCTGGAATGTCCGGTGGGGTTGCATTTATTTACGACGAAGATGAGACTTTCTCACAAAGAGTAAATACAGAGCTAGTTGATCTCGAAGCCCTTGAAAGTGAAGACATTAGTTGGCTACGCGAGACCATAGCTAAACACCAGTTAGAGACTGACTCTTCAATAGCGAAACAAATGCTTGATAAATGGCCTTCTATGAAGACGAAATTTGTCAAAGTAATGCCACGTCATTACAAACGTGTTCTCGATGCAATCGCTGAAGCAGAAGCTGCTGGAACAGACCCAACCGAAGCAGTTATGTCAGTAGCAAAGGGGAATTAGATGGCCGACCCTAAGGGATTTATGAATTCAGCTCGAGAAATGCCGCGAAGAAGACCTGTGCCAGTTCGTTTAAGGGATTGGTCAGAAGTCTATGAATCTTTCCCACCTGACCAGTTGCAAATTCAAGCTTCTAGATGCATGGACTGTGGGATTCCTTTTTGCAACAATGGCTGTCCTCTTGGCAACCTGATTCCAGACTGGAATGATTTGGTGTACAGAAACAATTGGAAAGATGCTATAGACGCTCTCCATGCAACGAATAATTTCCCAGAATTCACTGGGCGACTTTGCCCGGCTCCATGTGAGGCGGCATGTGTACTAGGTATTCATGAAGATCCTGTCACAATCAAACAAGTAGAATTACAAATAGTTGAGCGCGCTTGGGATGAAGGTTGGATAAAGCCAGTGATACCTCAGGTTTCAACTGGAAAGAAAGTAGCAGTTGTCGGTTCCGGTCCAGCTGGTTTAGCTGCAGCCCAGCAATTAACGCGATCAGGGCATGCAGTAACTGTGTATGAACGAAATGCTCGTATAGGAGGACTTCTCCGTTACGGAATTCCTGAATTTAAGATGGAAAAAAGATTTATTGATCGACGACTAAATCAAATGGAAGCCGAAGGAACAGTCTTCAAGCCTGCCGTTGCAGTTGGTGAAGATATTACTTATCAGGATCTAGAAGAGAGTTATGACGCTATTGTCATCGCTATAGGGTCAACAAATTGGCGAGATCTTCCGATTCCAGGTAGAGATTTAGAAGGAATTTACCAAGCAATGGAATTTCTAGTACCAGCAAATAAAGTTCAAGAAGGCGATTTGGAGGATCATCCATTTTCTGCTCACGGTAAAAATGTAATTATCATAGGGGGCGGGGATACAGGAGCGGACTGTCTTGGGACTGCTTTGCGACATGGAGCAGCATCAGTTAAACAATTTGAAATCATGCCAAGACCTCCAGAAGCTAGAGATATTTCGACCCCTTGGCCGACATGGCCGTTAATGATGAGAACATCATCAGCTCATGAAGAAGGCGGTGACAGACTGTTTTCTATAAATACCAAAGAATTTCTAGGTGACCAAGGGCGTGTATCCGGCTTGGAGACAGTCTCTGTTAAACAAGAAATTAAAAACGGGCAGATGGAGTTTGTCGAAGTCCCTGGCACAACTGAAATTCATGACGCTGAGCTTGTATGTCTAGCGATGGGATTTATTGGACCCGAAGCGAACGCCTTGGTTAGAGAGTTGAATGTTGAAATTAACCAAAGAGGGAACATAGAGCGGGATCTGAATTGGATGTCTACTAAACAAGGGGTTTTTGTAGCAGGAGATGCGGGCAGAGGTCAAAGTCTGATTGTCTGGGCGATAGCTGAAGGTCGTTCATGCGCTGCATCGGTTGATAGTTGGTTACAAGGTGGATCTCAACTTCCAGACCCGATAACACCTGACTTACAGCAATTGCGATAATTGGTCACCACTGGGGTTCAGCATCTAAGAATTTCAAAGTTTCATCAATGAATGAAAAATCTTTCGGCGTAGCAAAATGGTCAACTCCGCGTAGTTCTACGTGAAGTGCATTAGGTAGGGCGTTAAGTAATTTCGTAGGTGGGCCCGCAAAATCCTTATCTCCGAGAGCTACAAGAACGGGACAATCTATTTTGCTGAGCATCTCAGTGTTTAACTCTAATAGCGGTGATCTAATCAGATTTTGAACGATCTCTCTATTGATATCTGTAGCATCAGCTAATTGAGAAAAATATTGTGATTCTGGGTCGTCGAATTTAGTGTCTCCTGAAATAGCTTCTGCGATCCGCTTACCACGAACTTCATCCCTTGAGAACAAATTTTCACCGACTCCAGCTACAACTAATTTGCGGAATTTCGTTGGGTCCTGTGAAGCTATCGTAAGAAGAAAACGCGCACCGAGAGAGAAGCCGACAGCATCAATGGGTCCATCGGGGAATTTGCTCTTAATATAAGTGAGTGATTTCTCGAACGTGGCGTCTATTGCATTATCATATGCTTTGCCGTGACCTGGGATATCAATCACGATCAGAGATCGGTTGGCTTCAGTGACCAGATCAAGCCATCCGTTATCACCCCAGGTGCGTTGGCCCGAGGTAGCTAGCCCATGCAAGAAAACGATTGGGGGTAGCCTAGTCATTTCATTTCCTTACTGATTCGTTTAATGTCCGTATCGTCTTCAGTTTAAAAACACATTAGCCCCGATTGGTTTCTGCCTAAACAGGAACCCCTCGGGGCTGTGCAGTTTAACGCTTCCAAAGTCATCCCCTGAAGGACTCCTAAGGTTTGGTTCCGCTCCTCTTACGATTTGCTTTTCAATTCCCACCATTCCCCTAAGGTCATGGTTTGATTTGATTTCACTTTCCTCCTTGCGGATTCTTGTGAGAACCCATCTGGCCCTAAAGCCTGATGTCGGTCTGATTTGGTTTCTGCCCTAAGGCTTCTTCCTTCTCAGTTGATCTTATCTTTCGACTTGATCCCGTTAAACCTGTTCCGATGGCCGTTCACACTTTCCTTTAGCCGAACTTTCCCGGATATCGATGCTGCCACCGCTCCCGTTGAGCTTTGCTAATCTCTAGTGCGCCGTTGTCATCGGCGTAGAGTTACTTTTACATGTTCTGGCAAGTTCGTCAAGTTGTTTTATGAAATCCTCAACTTTTCCACAATAAAAACATAGAATTCCACAAAAAACTTGCTCTAATCACAACTTATCCACACGAAAAAAACTTCTGAATTGTTCCTGTATTGGTTAAGAGGCGAAAAGCATGTCTGGGTTTTCAAATGATTTGAACTCTAACGCATTGCCAGAAGGATCTTTCAGGAACATAGACCATTGTTCTCCTGAGGTTCCCTTGAATCGTAATTTTGGAGGTATTTCGAATTTCCAACCTTCTCTTGAAATCCTATCTGCTAGTTGTTTCCACTCAACTACTGAAAGGACAACTCCAAAATGAGGGACAGGAACTTTGTCCCCGTCGACAAAATTATTGGAGAAGTTTTGATTACAACTTTCATTATCAATATGGGCCACTATTTGGTGTCCGAACAAATTAAAGTCTACCCAGGAGTCGGAAGACCGACCTTCCGTAGCTCCTAATACGGATTTGTAGAAAGAACGAGTGGAAGTAAGGTCATTCACCGGAAATGCCAAGTGAAATGGACGCATGCTCTTCATTTCCAAATTCCTCGTTGCTGATAAATTTCTTTTAGAGTTTCGGGTTTATCAGTCATTATTCCGTCAACTCCGTAGTCAAGTAGTTGAGAAATATTTTCTGGGTCATTTATAGTCCAGGCGTGGATGACTTTGCCTAGGCGATGTACCCGTTGTACGAATTTTGGAGTAATGAGTGGAATGCCTTTGATTTTCATTGGAACCTGAACGCAATCACCTACAGGTAATCGGTGCTTCCCTATAAACCGCCCTAGTTGTATTTTCGATATTCCTGTAGGTCCCATACCAGTGCACAAATCCTCACCCAAGCTTTGGGATATGTGATGAATTCTAGAATCTGAAAATGAAGCGACACACACTCGATGGATGGATTTTGTCTCCTTTATTACCTTAATAAGAGGTTCAACAGCGGCGTCGTGTTTAGGGTCAATATTAAATTTTGCTTGAGGGAATTCTTCAAGCAGTTCGACTAGTAATGGAATCCTTTCCTTACCTCCGATTTTTGCCTTTGAAACTTCCGAATAGGTTAGATCGGCGATTGCTCCGGTTCCATCAGTCACCCGATCCAAGATATGGTCATGGAATGCTATTAGTGATCCATCTTTGGTTGCGTGTACGTCTGTTTCTAAATATTTGAAACCCATTGAAATAGCAGTCTTGAACGCACTCATTGAATTTTCAGGAGCTTCTAAGGCTCCGCCGCGATGGGCGAACGCTAGGGGATAATCCGACTTGAGAAACTCTTTTTTAAGCATTTGCGATTATTTCGCGTGCGTGTAAAAAAAGTATGCAAAGGCTAATGAAATTGATCATGAATATATGGTACTGAAAGTTTAAATTTTTGATGGATCGCCACGCTTTTGGCACCTATTCTGTAGCGTTGAACTATGCAAAGACGGACAAAAATCATAGCGACTATCGGGCCCGCTAGCGAATCTGAACCAGCACTACGGAAACTCGTTGATGCCGGAATGGACGTGGCCCGATTAGGCTTAGCCCATGGGACTTTGGAAGAAGCTCTAGACCGTTATCACCGTATTCGCCAGGTAGCATCCGACATGTCTAAGAGAGTAGGGATTCTGGTTGACCTACCAGGTCCTAAGATACGTGCTGCTTCTTTTCCAGATGATGGATCTGAATTAATCAAAGGTGATGAAATCAAGATAGTCCCTGGTTCAATCGGTTCAAGTGGAAAAATAGTCGAAGTGGAATATGAGAACGTTTTGGAAGATCTTCTGCCCGGAGATGTCCTCCCTTTTGGAGATGGTCAAGTAGTGGTTCGAGTGGAAAATCTTTCAGGAAATGGAGTAACAGCGATAATAACTAGCGGCGGCAGATTGCATGGACGTCCCGGTATTCGTATTCCATCTGAGAGACTTAGTCTCCCTACTCCGACTGACGAAGATTTGCGCAAGCTAGATGCATTCGTTGACGTCGGAGTGGACATGGTTGCAGTCAGCTATGTTCGCTCAGCACACGATGTGCGTCGCGTCGGAACTGAACCACACCCACGGGGCCCACTTGTAGTAGCGAAAATTGAAACTAAATCAGCTGTTGAAAACCTTGAAGGAATTATTGAAGCCTCAGCAGCAATTATGGTTGCTCGAGGAGATTTGGGAACTGAATTTGACCTAGCAGATCTGCCACACTTGCAAAAGAAAATCATTGCAGAATGTATTGCTGGCGGGTTGCCAGTGATTACAGCGACACAGATGCTTGATTCAATGATCCAAAACTCCTCACCAACCCGCGCTGAAGCATCTGATGTCGCAAATGCAGTATTTGATGGTACATCTGCCGTGATGCTTTCCGGAGAAACGGCAATCGGCGAGTACGCAGTTGAATCTGTTGAAACAATGGCGAGAATAGCTCAAAGAGCCGATGAAGCTTTCGATTACGGTCGCTGGGCAGAACGTGTTGCGGAACTCAGGAAAGATAGCGAGACTGAAGCATCCAATGGAGGATCGCAAGGTATTACCGATGCTATGACCTTAGCAACATGGCGAGCAGCCAACGAACTTGAATTGGCGGCGCTGCTTTGTATATCCGGTTCAGGTTTCACTGTCCGTTCTATGGCTCGTTTCCGACCTAACGTTCCAATTCTTGGCATGACTATGGATGAGAGAACTGCTCAGCAGTTGACATTAAGTTGGGGTGTAACGCCAATTACTATCACTGGAGAATTGGGCTATGAAACTCGGATTAAGAACGCAATAGAAATGGCCAAATCAGAAGGGCATTTGGAAACCAATGACTTGATTGGGGTTTTGGCAGGTATAACAGGTGACTCTCCGGCAACAGATGTACTTCGCATAATGAGAGTTCCATAAAGAGGTCAAAGTGAACGAGGTAAATCTAAATAGGGGAGGACCACCGGAAATTGTTCTTCCGAATGAAAGCCGACGAGTCCTTGATGCTATAGAAACTGCCATATCGTTACAGAATACAGATGACTCTGTTGATCAATTACTTAACCTCGCTGAGTTAAACCCAGATTCAATAGCAATTTGGACCCAACTAGGGGTTCTGAGTTCGGAAAAAATGCAAGCATACGCGTTCTTTCGACTGGCGTATCACAGGGGCCTAGATGCGCTTCGAAAAAACGGTTGGCGAGGTTCTGGTTTCGTCAGATGGAGCAGCATCTCAAACAGGTATTTTCTGCGAGCTCTTCATGGACTAGAAAAACTTTCCGAGGAGATAGGCGATTCTGAGGAAGCTGCGAGATGTCACCTTTTTTTACTCCAACTAGAACCACTTTGGGAATCAGTATCTCCAGATTATGGTTCTGAACTTAATTACATTCCCGCATCTGGAGAATAGCAGTGCAATTCTCAGGTGTAGTCCTCAACGGAGGCAACTCATCTCGGATGGGGACAAACAAGTCGGGGATTGACTTTAAGGAGGGGCGTTTGATTGATGTAGCTTTAAATGCTCTTAAAGGCGCTGGAGCTGCAGAGGTAATTATCGTAGGTGGAGACATAGGCATCGCCGATCGTTCACATGGTGCATCATATTGCAAGGACCTTTATCCTGGCGAAGGACCTCTTGGAGGAATAATAACTGCGCTGACTTACTCGAAATTTGAAATTGTCATAACACTCGCGTGTGACCACATGTATTTAACGGCTGAAATAATCGGAGAATGTCTTTCACAGTTGGAGAACTATGAGATTTCTTGCCCAGTAATCGGTGATACCAAGCAGGTTTTATGTTCAGTTTGGCGGAAATCAGCACTCAATCAACTTCAAGATAGTTACAGCTCAGGAAACCGTTCAGTCATGCACGCAATAGAACGGATGAGATGCAGGTCATTTAAAATCTCTAATCCAGATTTGCTGCGAACAGCAAATACCCCAGATGAATTGTCCGAATGACTATGGTTGTAGAATCATTCCATTAGATAGGTAGTGAAACCTTGGGAAATATACAAGAAATAGATATCAATGAATTGGCAGAATTGGAACTAGATAATATATGTCTAATTGATGTCCGAGAAGAGTACGAATTTGTAGAAATGAGAGTTCCTGGAGCGCGATTGCTCCCACTAGCCGAAGTTCAAGACAATCTTGAAGCCTTTCCGTTGGGGACTCCTGTATATCTAATTTGTGCAAGCGGGAATCGCTCTGGAATCGCTGGGGAGTTTCTAGCTGAACATAAGATTGAGGTAATCAATATAGCGGGAGGAACAAAAGGATGGGTGGCTTCAGGTCGAGAGTATCTATGCGGAGACGGTGACTTACCAATGTTTGTTGGTTCGGGATGAATCCCAAAGAAATAGAACCGAGGACTATTGATAACCAAAATGATTTAAATGCAGTCGTCAACGAACTCCAAAAGGTGGAAAGCTATGCCATCGATACAGAGTTCCATCGAGAGAAAACCTATTATCCACGTCTTGCTCTAGTTCAGATTCGTTGGGGTTCCAACATTGTCCTAATTGATCCGTTGAAAGTGGATCTTCAGGTGCTATCAACTGTATTCAAATCGGGATCACTTGCAATCTTTCATGCCGGTTCCCAAGATCTTGAAGTTCTGTTGAGAGCTGTGGGTGAACTCCCAGTGAAAATCTTTGATACTCAAATAGCAGCCGGATTTATAGGAATGAGAACTCCTTCGCTTGCTGCACTTCATGAAACTCTGATAGGTGTTAAGTTGACAAAAGGAGATCGACTAACTGATTGGTTTCAACGGCCTCTTACAGACAATCAAAGAGAATACGCCGCATCTGATGTTAGATATTTATTGGAAATCCATCAGAAGCTAGTAGGAGAACTTCAGACCCGTCATCGCTTAGATTGGGCGCAATCGGAATTTCAAATTTTTTTGGATAAACGTCAGAAGATAGTTGAACCTATTGACGCTTGGGTGCGCATCAAGGAAGCGAAACATCTTAACAAGAAGGCAAGAGGAGTAGCTCAAGCATTGGCTGAATGGCGTGAAATCACAGCGAAGCGTAATGACATACCTCCAAGATTTGTCTTATCTGATTTAGCTTTAGTAGGTGTGGCGCAACGAATGCCCAATGATGTCAGCGACCTCGTTAACATTCGGGGACTTGATGCGAAACAATATACGGGGCGCAAGTCTGACAACATACTTGAGATAGTAAAAGACGGGCTAACTAGAGATGTAAAGAAGCCTGCATCCAAATCACCAAATAGCCTCAACGCTGAGCTGAGACCGGCTATAACTCTATTATCGGCATGGTTATCTCAATACGCAAGCGATAATGATCTAGATCCAGCCCTATTGGGAACAAGGTCTGATATAGAAGAGTTACTTCGCGGTGATAGTAATCCTCGTTTGGGTGAGGGGTGGAGGCATAAAGAAGTTGGGGAACCTATTAGCAATCTTTTGAATGGTAAAGCTGCACTTGCATTTTCCAATGGTCGACTTCTTCTAGAGAAACGGATAACTTAAACTGCGATTGATATTGCACAATTTAAGTTGGGTTTGGTCTAGACTGATTAAGTTCATCCGCAGGGTAGAAGTGACCTTTTTGGAGGTAGCGATGAAAAAAGGGCGACACCGAAGATACGAAGAAGCTCGAGCATTAAAGCAACAGAACGACCAATTGGATGATTTGTTCTCAGAGAATGAACTTCCATGCGACGAATGTGATGCTCTCCCCGGACAAGATCATAAAGAATGGTGCATGGCACAAACCACAACTGAACTGTAGATTTGAGAACTTATTCTGCTTGAACAGGAATGGGGGTTCGTTGTTTTGAGATTGTAGGATCCACTATCTCATATAGCGTTGAGCGCTGTATTAATTCACGCCCCAAGGAATCACATAATTTCTTGAATTCATCCTCAGTTATCATTTGCCCATGTTTTGCACCAGCGGCGCGTGATATGTTTTCGCCATTCAGAGTTCCACCGACATCGTTAACACCTGCTTGGAGCATCTGGGACATTCCATTAATTCCGATTTTAACCCATGACGCTTGAATATTTCCGATATGTCCGTGGTACGTGATCCTTGCCACAGCATGCAAAAGTAAATTTTCCCGGAATGTCGGCCCTCTTCTCGCTCGCTTTTTGAGATATATCGGAGATGCCATATGGACAAATGGGAGACCCACAAACTCTGTAAACCCCCCAGTTTCTTTTTGTAAGGAGCGCGTAGCAATGAGGTGCTTTGCCCAATGAATGGGGTTCTCAACGCTACCGAACATCATTGTAACATTTGACTTTAAGCCAACTCCGTGAGCTACTCTGTGAGCTTCGAGCCACTCTTCAGTACTGATCTTGTCGGGGCATAATATCTCCCGTATTTCGTCATCTAGGATCTCCGCTGCTGTACCAGGAAGGGATTTTAGTCCAGCCTCTTGTGCTCGTTTGAGGTAAGACTCCAAAGGCTCGTTTAATCTTTTGGCCCCTTCAGTGATTTCTAGGGCCGTAAAACCATGAATATGGAGATCTGGTAACTCATCGTGGATTGCTTGGCACATGTCTATATAGTAATTTCCGTCAAAATCAGGATGGATTCCTCCTTGTAAGCAAACTTCAGTAGCTCCATTGCAATACGCCTCCGAAGCCTTTGCAATAATTTCTTCCAAACTATGTAGATAGGGTTTCCCTCTTAGGTTTAAAGAAAGTGGCCCTTTCGAGAATCCACAAAACTGGCATTTGAAGGTGCAAACGTTCGTATAATTTATGTTGCAATTAGAAACATAAGTTACTTTGTTTCCGTTAACTTCAGACCGCAAGGAGTCTGCCAGTTTAGCCACTGCTCTGACTTCACTTCCTCGAGCTCGCAACAAAGAAAGAATTTGCGGTAATTCAACTTCCTGACCCGACAAGACACCATTCGTGATCTCTTCTATCTCTGATGACGATTTTGCATGACCGGCTAGAAGATTTAGAGGGGTGACAATTGACCCTGAATACCACTGTGTCGAGTCTTCACCGACTTGGGCTACTTCTGCGCCGTCCTCAACGTTTGTTTTGAACTCTATTCTTTCAGGAAATATGGCACCAGGATCGTCGCGACCTAACCACTCACTATCCGATCGGTCAAGTACAGCGAACTGAAGATCTTCATGTACCCATTTCTTTGAATTCGTCGCATATTCTGGGTAAATGGTTAGACGGGGAGCGAGGAAGTGTCCATAATTTTCTGTGACAGCAGAGATGCGATCAAGAGCTGGCCAAGGTCTTTCTGGGTTCACATGATCTGAAGTTACTGGAGATACACCACCCCAATCGTCAATTCCTGCTTCTATAAGGAGCCCGAAGTCATCTGAAAGATTAGGTGGAGCTTGAACGTGGATATCTTCTGGCAATATAAGGCGAGCTAGTGCAATAGCTTCGAGGTAACTGTCGGTGGGGCAAGGTTTCCGTCTATGCATTCGAGTTCCATTTTTTGGTAGAAAATTTTGTACTATCACTTCTTGGATATGGCCGTGTCTTTCATGGGAGGCAGCGATCGCTTCAATCGTTTCGATTCTGTCAGATCGTGACTCACCGATACCGACAAGCAAACCAGTTGTGAATGGGATACTCAATTTCCCGGCTGCTTCAAGAGTTTCTAATCTACGCCATGGTTCTTTATCTGGTGAGCCTTGATGGCATTCCAGGTTGCCGTTCATTGTTTCCAGCATCATCCCTTGGGATGGAGAAACTTCTCTTAACATAGTTAGTTCTTCTATTGAGATAGCTCCAGCGTTTGCGTGCGGCAGTAAACCGGTTTCTTCTCTAACTAATTTCGCCATTGCGTGCAAGTAGTGAATCGTGCTTTTGAACCCATTGTCTGTTAGCCAAGAGTGCGCCGCTGGGTATCGTAGTTCTGGTTTTTCTCCAAGAGTGAATAACGCTTCATGACATCCAGCCTTCGCACCTTTATATGCAATAGCTATGACTTCCTCTGGAGAGAGGAACGGCGCCGTAACTCTTGCTGGAGGTTGGGCGAATGTACAGTAACCACATTTATCTCTGCATAAGTGAGTTAAGGGAATGAATACCTTTGGAGAATATGTAATTCGTTTCCCAAACGTTTGGTCTCTTTTCTTGCCTGCATCATGAAGTAAGGAGGTTAACGATTGCGAAATTAACTGAGTCATGCGTACTTCTTCAAATTCGTGGTTCCACCAGGTCTACTAGAAATTTGATCTGGTGAAACATGGGCTTTGCATTGAGGGCAATGGGTGATCTGCTGTAAAGCAGTATCACAAACAGAATGAGTCAAAATCGTTGGCGGTTTACCCTCGGCATACCAGCGGTCACCCCAATGCATAAGAGCTATGAGTGAAGGCGAAAGATCAATTCCCTTCTCAGTTAAATAGTATTCATGTCGTACAGGGTTCGTTTGATATGGCTGCTGATGTACCACGCCAGCGATATTAAGTTTATTTAACCGATCACTGAGGATATTTTTTGCGATTCCCAGATCTTTACGAAGTTGCTCAAATCTTCGTACACCACGGAAAAGATCTCGAAGGATGAGCATCGACCACCGGTCTCCAATGACTGACAGAGTTGAATCAATCGAGCAGTCGGTTTGATCTTGTTTCACCTGATAAGAATAGCAGCTCGGTTTCAAATTGCAACCGACTAGTGTCTTAGCAATTGAGCTTTCTGTCTAAGGGTCTCCAAAAGATTCTCAAATGAATTTTCAAAAGCGGCTACACCTTCAATTTCAAGTTGTGCGGCTACATCCTGGAGATCAATCCCCAATGCTTCAACGCTCTCAAGCACTTCAGTTGCTTGTCCAAATGATGTGTCAATAGTTCGCTCTAAAGTTCCATGGTCAAGGAAAGCTGCGAGAGTTCCATCTGGAAGCGTATTCACAGTCTTGGGACCTATCAATTGGTCAACATATAACGTGTCCGGGTAAGCAGCGTTTTTGGTGGATGTAGAAGCCCATAATGGTCTTTGTAAATTTGCCCCCCGAGTTTCAAGAGTTTTCCATCGATCTGTTGATATTTGTTCCAAAAATAATTTGTAAGCTAATTGACCTTGCGCCACAGCTGTTTTGCCTTTAAGTCCAATAGCCTCACTAGTTCCAATTTCGTCTAAACGCGAATCAACTTCGGTTTCAGTCCGCGAGATGAAAAAAGATGCAACCGAAGAAATATCTGACAAATCTCCTTCTCGCTTTTCTAGACCAGACATGTACGCCTCAATTACTTCTTCATATCGCTCTATAGAGAAAAGTAGCGTTACGTTAATTGATCGGCCTTCACTTACCATTTCCTGAATGGCAGGAATTCCTTCTTTAGTTCCCGGTATTTTTATATAGAGATTTTTGCTATCCAACTGATCATCTAAGTATCTCGCAGCATTCATTGTCGCTGCAGTATCACGAGCAAGGCGAGGGTCCACTTCAACTGATACGTAACCATCGATTCCATTGCTGGAGTCATGAATAGGTTTGAGTAGTTGTAGGGCCTCGGAGATGTCAGTTTGGACTAATTGCCAATACGCCTCTTCAATAGTTCTACCATCGTTTATTAACGACAAAAATTGCTCATCGTATGCTACGGAATCCGATATAGCTTTTTCGAATATCGATGGATTGGAAGTTAATCCTCGAACTCCTTTATCAATCCATCCTTGCAATTCACCGGAGTGAATCCAATCTCGTTTTAAGTTATCTAACCACGGACTCTGTCCAAACTGCTCAAAGAGTTTGATTAGTAATGTCATTGGGTAATTGCATCCTGAATAGCTTGGAGACTGATCCCAAGTTTGTGCATCACTTCATTTCCTGGAGCAGATGCTCCAAAACGGTCAATTCCAACATGTGCATCAGCGAATTGCGACCACCCTAAAGTGATTCCAGCTTCAACGGAGACCGACGGAATAGTGCGATCAAGGTAAAGTTCCGAAGAAGTAGCCAACTCCCAACTTGGCATGGAAATAACTCGAACTGGATGTTTGTCTGCATACTCAAGACAAAGTGAGACCTCAGAACCTGTTGCGATCAAAGTCGCTTCGGGGGCATCGTGCTCGCGGATGGTGTATTGCCCGTTCTGTGCCTTCTCGACATTGGTTTCATCCATAATTGGAAGACTCTGACGCGAAAGGATCAATGCTGTTGGTCCATCATGGTTCAACGCTGTCATCCATGCTGCAACTGTTTCTTTCGCGTCGGCAGGACGGATCACGGTTAACCCAGGTATCGCTCTCAAGGCCATGATTTGTTCTATCGGTTGATGAGTGGGCCCATCTTCTCCCACCCCTACAGAGTCATGTGTAAATGAATAAATCACTTTAGCTTGTGTGAGAGCCGCTAGACGTATCGCTGGTCGCATGTAATCGCTAAACACCAAAAAAGTACCTCCAACAGGCACGATTCCTCCATGTAGTGCTATCCCGTTCATGATTGCCCCCATCGCGTGTTCGCGGACTCCGAAGAATAGTTGTTGACCGGAAGGATTTTGAGCAGACAAGGGCAGATTTTCTTTGAGGGCGGTTCCTGTGTTCCCAGTTAAATCAGCTCCTCCAGCGATGACAGCAAGGTCGGAAGCTATTGCATTTAAGCACACCCCGCTTGCGACCCGAGTAGCGACTGCTTCGCCAATTTGAGACTCATATTCTTTTTTCACGGTGTCAAGATCCCAATTCCCTAATTCACTTTCCGGATTCCACATAGTGGATACTGCTTCTTCGTTATATCTGCTACCTGCTTTACAGTAGAAGGCGTTGACTTCTTCAGGTATATAGAACGGTTCGGTAGATGGGAACCCCATAACGCTTTTAACATCTGCTATTTCAGAATCTTTGAATGCGTAACCATGGGCACTTGGAGCATCCGTCAAAGTGGGCGAAGGGAATCCGATATGAGTCCGAATAATTATAAGTGAAGGAGCTTCTTCATTCTCCCCAGCGCGTTTGAGTGCCTTCTCGATCTCGTCTAGGTCTTCGCCTGACTCTCCGATATCAATAACATCCCACCCATAGGCTTCAAATCTTTTCGCTGTATCATCCTGTAAAGCAAGTTCGGTCGGTCCATCTATAGTGACATGATTATCGTCGTATACGCAGATTAATCGTCCCAATTTTTGTTGCGCAGCAAGGGAAGCAGCTTCATGGCTTATCCCTTCGGATAGATCTCCGTCCCCGCAAATAGCGTATATTCTATGGTCAATTTTGTCGGAGCCATATTTGTCTCGCATCCAGCGTTCTGAGATTGCCATTCCTACAGCATTAGCGAAACCTTGCCCTAACGGTCCTGTAGTTACTTCAACTCCGGGCGTGTGACCTACCTCAGGGTGTCCTGGTGTAAGGCTATCCCATTGGCGGAAGTTCTTAATGTCATCAAGCGTTAGTGCGGATCCAGTAAGGTGCAACATTGCGTATTGCAAGATAGAAGCGTGTCCTGCACTTAAGATGAATCGGTCTCGGTTAAACCAACCTGGATGTTCAGCGCTATAACGCAAAATCCTTGTAAATAGAACATGGGCTAAAGGAGCTAAAGCCATAGCTGTTCCTTGATGACCGGATTTAGCTTTGTGAGGAGCGTCCATCGCTATACATCGGATTGTATTTACTGCAAGCGTTTCAAGCTCTGGATCAACGTCTATCTGATTCATCTGTCTCCCTGTCAACGTGTATACAATAACGTGGTCGAACTTGGAAAGCCGTGATCTTAAAAAAATCCGCAAACCATTATGCAGATGCTTCAACTGTGTAAGGAATTGTGATGGTATTACCGGTGTCTATTCGGCAGTTGGCATAAACCGTACAGGGTTCATTTAGTTCAAGTTCCGCCCTAATTAAACGATAAGCAAATTGGCTTGGTTGGATTTGTAATGGTTGCACATTCCTAGCAATCTCAACATCATTCAACTGATAAGTAACTTCCAAAACACCGGATCCGGTTCCACCTGCTTCACTGTGTATCAGTACAACAAGATGAGGAGCTATTACTAAAGGAAAGTCATCGGATACCGAAGTGGTGAATTGGACTCCTGTCAGATCAATGCGTGTAAGTGAATTCGATGTTTCCCTCATTGAAATGTCATCAATAAAAAGAGTAGCAAGGATCTGCATCTAAAGCCTCCATTTTGTGGACGGTAGAATACCACTCGGTAGAGAATAACTCATAACTGCACTTGAGTAGCTGTATCAAGTAAAAGCGGTATCGTTAACTAGATGGTTTCCTTGTCTGAATTTGAAAGCAAGAAATTATTGCATGGTTACGGGCTACGCACAACTAAAGAATTCTTGGTGAGTAGCCCCAACGAAGCACTGGAAGTAGCTAAGAAGTTTGGCTATCCGGTTGTAGCGAAATTATGCGGTGAAGGAATTTCTCATAAAACTGAGATCAATGGTGTTCGGTTGAACATACAGAATTCGGATGAGCTCCTTGCAGCAATTCAAGAACTAGAATTATTAGGTGATGGAAACAGTGATTATCTAATCGCAGAGCAAATAAATGGCAGTCGAGAATTTATTGCCGGCTACCACATCGACAAGGATTTTGGCCCAGTTCTAATGTTCGGTTTAGGAGGAATTTTTGCTGAAGTTCTGGCAGATGTGAATTTCCGACTTCTTCCAACCAGCAGAGACGAGATTCTCACAATGGCAAAAGATCTCAGCGGACGTGCCCTATTAGAGGCTTTCCGAGGTGAAGAAGCGGTATCTATCCAGAATCTTGTCGAATCTTTAGAAGCAATAGCGCAATGTGGGCTTGATAACCCGTCAATCATTTCAATTGATGTAAATCCGTTAATCATTTCTAATACCAAACCCATTGCAGTAGACGCTCTGGTAATACAATCATGACTGACAACCACTATTTAACGACTTTGTTCAATCCCAAAGGGGTGGTAGTAGTTGGTGCTTCAACCCACCCCGGAAAATTCGGATTCGTAGCACTACACAATATTTTAAGCGCTGGATTTGATGGCCCGATATTTGCTACGAATCCGGATAAGCCAATAATACTAGGAATCCAAGCTCACGCGGAAATCCTTGATTTACCACAGGGTCAAGTAGATTTTGCAATGATTTGCATTTCCCCGAACAAGATAATTGATATCTTGCCTCAGCTAGCGCAAATAGGTGTAAAGGCAGCTTTTGTAGTTTCAGGCGGATTCAAGGAAACTGGGCCTGAAGGAGAATATTTGGAAAAACAACTAGTAGAAAAAGCTGTTGAATGCGGGATTCAAATCGCTGGACCAAATGGGCAAGGTCTAGTCTCAACGCCTGTGAATCTATGTTCCCAAATAGTTTCGCCTTACCCACCGGAAGGGAAGATTTCTATAGCTAGCCAATCAGGAAATATTCTTTCTGCCCTAATGAACCTCTCGCGCCATTCAAATGTAGGAATAGCGCGAGCTATATCAACTGGGAATCAAGCTCATTTCAGTGTCTCAGATTATTTAGATTATTTTTGTAATGACCCAGAAACAGCCGTAGTCGTTGCTTATGTTGAAGGACTTCCGAATGGAAGACAGTTCTATAATTCGTTAAACGATACAGCATCTAATAAACCGGTAATTGTTTTGCGTGGTGGATCCACGAAAAGTGGTGCAAAGGCAGCAGCGAGTCATACAGGCTCGTTAGCATCTGACCACGCGATCTTTACTGATATGGTAAAGCAGGCAGGCGGTTATTTAGCCACTGACGTAGATGACGCATTCGCGTTAGCAGCCACTTTTGCAACACAACCTCTGCCCAATGGTAAAAACACTGTTGTTATGACAACTGCAGGTGGCTGGGGAGTACTTACAGCGGATGCTGTAGCGAATGCAGAATTAGAACTGCTTCCATTGCCAAAAGACTTGGAATCATCTATCGATACGCTACTGCCTCCTCGTTGGAGCAGAAATAACCCTGTAGACCTTGCCGGAGGGGAAACTAGAGACACAATACCGGACCTGCTATCCATGCTTCTTGAACACAAAGCCGTAGACTCTCTGATTTTCCTTGGTTTGGGGATCCAAGGCAATGTAGCTAGAAGCTACTTTGAAAGTCCACTTGCAACCGATGGTACGAATCGTATGGCTACATTCCATTCAGCTCAAGAGAAACGCTATGCAGAGTCAATCGTTGAAGCAATCAATAATTTCAACAAACCCGTTCTGGTAGCATCGGAACTATCGGTCGCAGATCCTGAGAATCCGGGTCCCAAATCTATTCGCGATAGCGGCCTAATGTGTTACCGGTCTCCGTTAGTTGCTGTTAAATGCCTAGAGCGACTCACTAATTTTGCTGAACGAAGCACCACAAAATTACAATGAATAGTGACTCGAATAGAATAGAAGTAAACTTCAGATGTGTTCCGACTTCTGCAGCGTTTACTTCTCCCATTATTTGTTCTTGCACTCCTAATCACTCTTCTTAACTTTAAAGATAATTTTGGCTACGAGTCAATAAACCAATTAGAAACAAATGATCAAAATACCGACCTTTTGACACCTGTTTTCTCCTTGCGTCGAGCACCGAAACTTCTCACTTCTCCTTTAGCAAATCAAAAATTGACTGATGATATTGAGAATCTCATCGCAGATTTGCCTGAATCAAGTTGCTTGTCTATCGAGTCGCCTATTGAGAATATCTTTGCTCACAAAACCGAAATCCCACTCACTCCAGGAGGGGCGCAAAAGATAATCACAGCCTATGCGGCTCTGCAACAACTGGGTAAAGATTTTCAGTATGAAACCATTGTCGCCGCTGACAGAGAAACTGACGAAGATGGAAACCTACTAAGCAGCGATTTATACGTTTTCGGCAGTGGAGACCCTTTGCTTCGGACGAATTCCTATGCTGAGCTACTTCCAGATAGTTACAGCCAAATACGAACTAACGCAGACGAACTTGCTGACTTGACCGTTGGAGTGAATATTCTGTTCATCCAAGGAGCTGTTGTTGTAAATGAAAGTCGATACGACGAAGAAAGAACTGTGCCTGGCTGGTCAAATGATTTGAAAGAAGCTGCTCTCATCGGCTCATTAAGTGCCGCACTCCTAGACGGTGGCTTTGATGGACTTAAGCAAAATTACGCTGAACAGAAGGAAGCTGAGAATCCAGCGCCACTTACACCAAGTGCAAACCCAGCGAAAAGATTCGCTGCGAATTTTGATGACTTGCTTGAAGCCAGAAATGTGATCATCTTACAAGCAGCAAAAGAAACTACAGGAGTGGAATTAGTGGACACTGTTGAACTGCTCTCGATCAAATCGCCAACTATGGATTTGATCATTAAGCAAATGCTTACAAACGACGACACAGTAACCGCAGAAATGGTCCTTAAGGAGATCGGGTACTCGCGAACTGGTCAGGGAACAACGGGCGCTGGCCTTGTTTCTATCCCAGAAATTATTAACGGAGCAGGGCTTGCCGATACTGGAATTCTGTTAATTGATGGCTCTGGATTAAGTAACGAGAACCAAATAAACTGCAACTTGTTAAACTCCATCCTTGAAGATCCCGATACTAAAGATGTTTTTTTGAACGGCCTTCCAATAGCAAGTCAAGAGGGGATTGTTTCAGATCAATTCATTGGCACAGAATTTGAAACAAAGTTACGTGCGCATTATTCGCAAAGTGCTACTTACGCATCTCTTGCCGGTTACTACACGACGCCAAATGGGACTCAACTTATACTTTCACTAATCGTTAATGCTTCACCTGATGACGAAATGTTCCGAGAAGACACAGCGGGATTCGTCGGTAAATTCGCAGAGGCGTTATCAGCGTATTCAGGTGGTCAGCCCCTAGATGAATTAGGACCGCTTGGAATATCCCAACCATGAAATGAATCACTTACCAATGTTTCCTTTGGGAAATGTGATCTTCCCACTTAAAAAATTTGATCTGCGCGTGTTTGAGAATAGATACTTAGAATTAATAACCGACATACAAGATTCCGGCGGCTACTTCGGAAGTTGTTTGATTGAAAGAGGACACGAAGTAGGTGGCGGCGACAAAAGGTTTAGTACGGGCACTTACTGTCAGGTAACTAAATTATCAAAAATTGCCTCAAATCAAATAATGGTTGAATGTCAAGGCACGAATAAGCTAGTAGTACACCAGTGGCTGCCTGAAGTTTCTTATCCTGTCGCAAACGTTGAATATCTTGAAGAACGCATCGCGCATACATACAAATCTGAAACAAAAACTTTGATAATCCAAGAGTTACAGGAATGCTACTTGCTCATGAATCAACTTCAAGAGAATCAATTTCCCAGCCCGAATTTTAAGGCATTTTCAAAACTTGCCCTGTACGAATTGTGTGATATAGCACCTTTAGGCCAAATGAACCGCTACGCACTGCTGGCATGTGAATCTGAACCCGAAAGGGAAGATCTTCTACTTTCGCTAGTGACCGATGAACGATTGACTCTTACAGAAATACGACAACTACGAAATCATTCGTAGGATTCGAAAACTGCAACTACCGAAAAGCTATATTTACCGCTACCGTTCCTTTTAGGTAAACATGATTTCCAAATCCAACAGCGAGGCGCTCTCAGAAAAAATCACTGAGTTTCGATCCTTAATGACCTCCTACGCTAGGCAAGAGGTGCAAGACCCGCTGTCAGCACTTATCAAATGGACTCTCCTAGGACTACTCGGAGCTGCATTTATTCTGGTCGGAATTCTCATTACATCAATCGGCTTACTTCGCTTATTACAAGACAAAGCAACTGTATTTAATGACGAATTTTCTTTTGTTCCGTATTGTCTCTCTGCATTATTCTTGATCACTCTTGGAACCCTTTTCATGAAAAGTTCCAGAAAGCATAAATAACGTGAACAAGAAAAAAGAGAGAATAACCCCTGTAGATATTGAAAAAAAGTTGGTAGAAGTCCGTAAGGAAATAACTACCGTTCCCGGTGTTCTTTCCTTATTGAAGAAGGCATCACCTTCGCTAGTAACTTTAATAGGGCTTTGGGCTAGAAACATCACCCAGAAGAAATCATCAAACAAAGCGAGCGCTTTAATAGAGATTCAGATGTTCCCAAAAATCAGAAAGTACTTTTTCAAACCATCTGCGAAAGCAGTTATGAAGATTGGCAAGTCAGCGACCAAAGATAGCGAAGCCCAAAGTGAGTCTTAGCTCAAGCCCGCTTGCAACCGGTGACCTCCTATTATTGGTTGACTCTAAAGACCGCCGTTATCTACTGACGTTGCAACAAGGAAAAGAATTCCACTCGCACGCAGGATTTATTTCGCATGATTCACTGATCGGAATGGATGGGGGTTTCCACATAAAATCTTCTGGTGGAATGGAGTATCTCGCTATTCGACCCACCATGGCCGACGTGGTTCTTAAAATGCCTCGTTCAGCGCAAATTATCTACCCGAAAGACCTAGGCCATCTCTTGATAGCGGCTGATATAGGACCACAACAGAAGGTCTTAGAATCCGGAGTTGGTTCTGGTGCCTTATCTATAGCGCTACTACGCGCTGGGGCGAATGTCATAGGCTATGAACTCCGAGAAGATTTCGCTCAAAGAGCAATTAAGAATGTGACTGGTTTTTTTGGACAAAATATCACTGAAAAGTATTCGGTGAGAATTGGAAATGCATATGAAGGTTTCGACGAGTCAGGTTTTGATCGCATGGTACTTGACCTACCTGAACCATGGCGTGTTATAGATCATGTTAAATCAGTTTTAAATACTGGAGGTATTCTCGCCTCATACACGCCTAGCATTACACAGGTTTCCAAATTAAGGGGATACCTAAATTCAGATAAATTCGTCATGGTCGAAACAACTGAGATACTTAGACGAACATGGCACGTTGAAGGACAAGCTGTTCGGCCGGATCACAGAATGGTAGCTCACACAGGATTCATAACTTCTGCGAGATTCATAGGGTAGTGGGGTTAAACCTCGAGGTAGATGCACTCACCGGGGCATTCTTCAGCAGATTCGATGGTAGCTTCTTCCTGTCCGTCAGGAACAACACCCAAGCCATCAGGTCCCCCTGGATCGGAATAGATTGTATCCCCTTCTTTGACATAAGCTAAACCATCGTCAAGAAGCGTAAAAACATCTGGGGCTATTTCTTCACATAACCCGTCTCCAGTACAAAGATCTTGATCAATCCAAACTTTCATTTATCCCTCTTAATTTAAGTTGCCAAAGAATATTATGTCCAAATGGTATAAGAAATGTGTGGATGTTGAAACACTTTTTAATAGAAGTATCTAAGATTATGAATTTTATATGAAAGCTCATACATGTGCCGAGGCAATGATGGTATAGGCTTCTACGATAAATATATGAGTAACACAGACCTTAAGAAGATTATTTCTGAATTAGAAGAAGAAATTTCGGGTATGCGCGCCCACGTAGAATCCCTAAGGGAACGCAACACAAAACTTACAGAGTCAAACTCTTTAGCCCCCAAACGCATAGCTCTACTTGAAAGCAGATTGAAGGAAGCTAAAGCATTGTTGGCTAAAGCTGCCGGCGAAAATCAAAAACTAACAAATCTGCTAGGCGAAACTCGGGATCAGATAACTTCCTTAAAAGTTGAAGTAGAGAAATTAAGCCAACCACCAGTGGGCTACGGAACTTTCCTTGGAGTTAATGAAGACGGAACAGTTGATATTGATTCCTCAGGTAGAAAATTGCGAGTAAATACTCATCCCGAAATAGATGTAGCTTCTTTAGTACAAGGACAGGAAGTTGCTTTAAATGAGTCATTGAACGTGATCATAGAACGCGAAGGCGACAACAGCGGAGAGATCGTAACGCTAATTGAAATCCTTCGTGGAGGGGAAAGAGCACTTGTTAAAGGGCGGGCCGATCAAGAGTACGTTATGCACTTGTCTTCCGACTTGCAACAAGTCAACCTCAAACCTGGATCTACGCTGCTTTCAGCTAACAAGACAAATCTTTTGATTGAAGAAATTTCGAGACCTGAGTTCCAACAACATCTTCTTTATGAAATGCCAGATACCACATACTTGGATATAGGAGGCTTAGACACTCAAATTGAACAGATCAAAGATGCTATTGAATTGCCGTTTATGCATCCGGAGTTGTATGAGGAACACAAACTACATTCCCCTAAAGGAATCCTTCTTTACGGTCCTCCGGGTTGCGGGAAGACCCTGATTGCTAAAGCGATCGCTAACTCTTTAGCAAAAAAAGTTAACCAACCAATGTCTAGCGGACCAGTGAAAAGTTATTTCTTCAATATCAAGGGTCCAGAACTGCTGAATAAGTTTGTTGGAGAAACGGAACGACAGATCCGTCTAATATTTGAACAAGCCAGAGAAATATCAAAGGAAGGCTGGCCAGTAATAATCTTCTTTGATGAGATGGAATCGCTTTACCGGATTCGTGGAAGTGGAATAAGTTCAGATATGGAATCCACAATCGTTCCGCAATTGTTGGCTGAATTGGATGGAGTTGAAGCACTCAATAATGTTGTAGTTATTGGAGCTTCGAACAGAGAGGATTTGATTGACCCAGCTATATTGCGACCTGGACGGCTTGACATCAAAATTCGTATAGATCGCCCAACTCAGGACGCGGCAATTTCAATTTTTTCACACTATCTAACCTCCAACATCCCTATCGCTCCTATAGCTATTGAAGAACTAGGTGGGGGAGATATAGACAAAGCTGTACGAGTAATGATCGAAAAAACAGTTGATGAGATGTACGCGATGGAAGAACGAAATGAATTCCTTGAAGTCACATATCAAAATGGCGATAAACAAATCATGTACTTTAAGGATTTTGCTTCAGGCGCCATGATAGAAAATATTGTCCGCCGTTCAAAAAAATTAGCTATTAAACGCCTTATTGAAACCAAAGAGAAGGGAATGCTTCTTGAAGACCTTTTGAATTCAATTAGAGAAGAATTCAATGAACAAGAAGATCTTCCCAATACGACCAACCCCGACGATTGGGCAAAAATTTCGGGCAAAAAGGGAGAACGAATAACGTATATTCGCACGTTGCTAAATACTGAATCTCCACCAGCATCCAGACAGAACGCTGCAGGGCAGTATTTGTAGATAATGGCGATCCCAAAAATTTGTGGAATTGAAACAGAATATGCAATTATCCATCGTGGAATATCAGAACAGAATCCTGTCCATGCTTCTTCGATTCTGGTTAACGCTTATGGGCAGCGTTATAAAATAGCAGAAGATACCGGAGTGGCTCCAAGAGTCAACTGGGACTTTCAAGATGAAACACCTGGAAATGATGTTCGCGGCATTGCCCCGATGGGGTCTATGCCACCGATAGTAGAAACCCATTTGGTAAACGCAGTGCTCACTAATGGATCTCGGTTCTACGTAGATCACGCTCACCCCGAATTGTCAACACCGGAGTGCTCAAACGCACTTGAAGTTACACAGTATGACAAAAGTGGTGAGATTATCCTTCAGAAAGCAATGGAATATGTAAACGAGACTTTGCCAGAAGATGAAGAAATTATCGTCTATAAGGACAACTCTGATGGGAAAGGCAACTCTTACGGCTGCCATGAGAACTACCTTATGGATAGGTCAACTCCATTTGGAGATATCATCTGCCACGCAACTGCGCACTTTGTAAGTAGGCAGATTTTCACTGGTTCAGGAAAAATCGGATGTGAGATTCCTGGTAACGATCCCAATAGTATCTCCTTCCAAATAACGCAAAGAGCGGATTTTTTTGAAGAGGAAGTTGGACTGGAAACAACACTCAAACGACCAATCATTAATACCAGAGATGAACCGCACGCTGATGCTTCGAAGTATCGGCGTCTACATGTTATTTGCGGAGATGCAAACATGAGCGAAACAGCGACTTTCCTTAAAGTTGGCTCTACAGCCATAGTCCTAGCAATGATTGAAGATAACTACTTCAAAAGAAAATACCGATTCCACAATCCCGTTGCGTCTATGCGCCAAGTTTCTCATGATCTGTCCCTTCAATCCCCGATAAGGCTAAAGGACGATTCAATGATAACTGCGCTGGAACTCCAGTGGGAGATATTCTGTAGTGCTAAACAATACGTTGAAAATGGAGGTGATGAATCAACCGGAGGAAAAGTCGCCCATAAGATTATTGACACTTGGGAACATGTCTTAAATGGACTTGAGGAAAACCCAAATTCTTTGCATAAAGAAATTGATTGGATAAGTAAAAAAATTCTTCTAGAGCGATACTCAGAAAGGCGAAAAGTCTCTTTCTTTGACCCTAAAGTCAGGTCATTGGCAGTGCAATATCATGACATACGCCGAGAAAAAAATATCACAAGCAAGTTAGGTCTGAAGAATATAATAACCAGTGAAGAAGCTGAATACGGTGTTATAAATCCTCCAACTTCCACGCGAGCTTACTTCCGAGGTCTATGTCTTATGAAATGGCCAGAATCGGTAGTTTCAGCAAATTGGGATTCCATCGTTTTTAAGCTTGATGACGATCAACTCCGACGTATCCCACTACTTGAACCAACAGCAGGAACTGCCGAAAAAGTAGAACACATTTTGAAGAGGTGTGATACTCCTGCTGAGCTAATTTTTGCAATAGAAAATCATGAATGAATGACTTACGCCATGCAGGGGAGTAGGGTATTCCCAGATGGGAGTCTAAATGGCCGAACAAGAATACTTTGAAAACAAACGAGACACCGACAATGAGTCTGACTCGGGCACACAGTCTCATACCGATTCTCCAGCACTGAATAATACCCCTACATCAGAACTAGCGAGCGAGTTAGATGATCTTCTAGACGAAATTGATACAGTTCTTGAGTCCAATGCTGAAGAATTCGTAAAATCTTATGTTCAAAAAGGTGGACAGTAGCCGACTTGCACGCATTGCAGATACCCTTACTTTGTGACTCTGCCGCGTTTCTCTCCTGAAAATGATCCAGGTCCAGACTTCTCTGCCCTGATAGAT
Organism: Acidimicrobiales bacterium; assembly: GCA_030740795.1. Lineage (GTDB taxonomy): Bacteria > Actinomycetota > Acidimicrobiia > Acidimicrobiales > UBA8592 > UBA8592. The sequence continues at coordinate 71,195 of JASLWO010000028.1, forward strand.
AAGTATGGAATGCCTGCGATAAGCAGCCAAGGAATTATAGAAAACCTTCCCCACGGAACCACTTGCGTTGCAATTAAATACAACGATGGAGTTGTACTCGCGGGAGATCGGCGGGCTACCAGCGGTCATCATATTAGTTTTCGAACTATTGAAAAAGTTTTCCAATCTGATTCACATTCTGGGGTCGCTATTTCAGGAGCTGCCGGACCTGCTGTTGAAATGGTTAAGCTTTTCCAACTTCAATTGGAACATTACGAGAAAGTAGAAGGCAATTCATTAAGCCTTGAAGGTAAAGCCAACCAGTTAGGTAACATGATCAGGCAAAACTTACCTGCAGCTATGCAAGGTCTTGCAGTAGTACCAATATTTGCTGGATATGATTTACGAGAAAATGCTGGACGTATTTTCCAATACGATGTCACCGGGGGGCGATTTGAGGAAGCCGCTTTCGCGACTACAGGATCGGGAAGTCTCCATGCGACCACAGTAATAAAAATGGGATTCAAGGATAAATTGAATCAGCAAGATGCAGTTGCTCTTGCAGCCAATGCAATTTTTGAAGCTTCAGATGAAGACTCCGCGACAGGAGGTCCGGATCTCATACGAGACCTTTTCCCAACGATTGCTGTAATAAAGGCAAACGGTTTTGAAATGATCTCTCATGACAAAGTCGTCACTACGTTTACGGAAATAATTAACTCACGTAAAGAACAAAATGGAGGTACGTAGATGAGTATGCCTTTCTATGTATCCCCTGAGCAAATGATGGAAGACCGAGCTGACTATGCTCGTAAGGGAATAGCGCGGGGTAGAGCGCTAATCGCTCTGAGTTATAAAAAAGGCATATTGATTGTCGCTGAGAATCCCTCTAACACGCTTTATAAAATTAGTGAAATTTATGACCGGATTGCCTTTGCTGGAGTCGGTAAATACAACGAATTTGACCAATTGCGAATTGCTGGAGTTCGTCACGCTGATTTGAAGGGCTATTCGTTTAGTCGAGAAGACGTTGATGCAAGAAATCTAGCTAATCAATACGCTCAAATGCTAGGACAAATCTTTACACATGAGATGAAACCAATGGAAGTTGAGATCCTCGTTGCTGAGATATCACACCAAGTAGACGATATCCAACCTCAAATGTTTCACATACTCTATGACGGTACTGTTAAAGACGGAACCGATTACGCAGTGCTAGGAGGAGAAACTGAGGTTATTCTTGAGAGATTCTCTCCTGGTTACAAGCCTAATATGACTTTGTCTAAGGCACTTGCACTCTCAGTCAAGGCGCTCAGTGGTGATGAGAGAGAACTATTTTCTGATGATCTAGAGGTTGCGGAGCTTTCACTAAAGAATGGTCGAAGGTCATTTAGAAGGATCACGGGCGATGAACTAACCGATCTTCTCCCATAAAGTTCTTCTATCTTCCCTTTGGAACCATTTCTTTACTAGCTTACATTCAGGTGATCGTATGGACAGAAGAATATTTGGCATTGAAAGTGAATATGGAGTTACGTGTGTATCAAGCACAGGCCAAAGACGATTAAGTCCTGATGAAGTAGCACGGTATATGTTTCGCCGAGTTGTCAAATGGGGAAGAAGCAGCAACGTGTTCCTGGAGAACGGTTCACGACTCTACTTAGATGTCGGGTCACACCCTGAGTACGCTACTCCAGAATGTGATTCTGTTTACGATGTAGTTACACATGATAAAGCGGGCGAAAGGATACTTGAACAACTCTTAACGGACGCAGAAACCCGCCTTCGTGAAGAAGGCATAAACGGAACTCTGTATTTATTTAAAAATAACACTGACTCTGCCGGAAACTCGTACGGATCTCACGAGAATTATTGCACGACACGAAACGAAGACATCTCTAGCTACGACGAAGTTCTTATACCTTTCTTTGTAAGTCGCCAAGTTTATTCAGGTTCAGGGAAAGTGCTGCAAACTGCCCGAGGAGCGACATTCTGCATAAGTCAACGCGCTGAGCACATCTGGGAAGGTATTTCGAGCGCTACAACTCGGAGTCGCCCAATAATCAATACCAGAGATGAACCTCATGCTGATGCAGAAAAGTACCGGCGCCTTCATGTAATAGTTGGTGACTCTAACATGAATGAATACGCCTCCTTTTTAAAAGTTGGAAGCGCTTCTCTGGTCCTAAGGATGCTTGAAGAACGAACAGTTGTTTTGGGTGACATGACCTTAGAAAATCCAATTCGTGCTATCAGAGACATAAGTCACGATTACACGTGCAAACGAAAAGTTCGGTTAGCAAATGGACGAGAGCTTAGTGCTTTGGATATTCAATCTGAATTTCTTGAAAAAGCTTTAAAATTTGCAGAACGGCGTGAGTTATCACCTGAGGAGAAGCAAGCCTTAGAGATGTGGGAACATTGCATTACGGGACTATCTAATGACCCTCTCTCTCTTCAGCGCGAATGCGATTGGGTTACCAAATTTCATCTCATAGATCGTTATCGCTCTAAACATGGATTGAAACTTTCAGACAGTCGGGTAGCTTTAATAGATCTCCAATATCATGACGTTAATAGAAACCGAGGATTGTTCTACATTTTGCAATCTAACGGGGTTGTAGACCGGATTTGCAGTGATGAAGATATCCGTCACGCTGTAGAATATGCTCCACAAACAACCCGAGCGAAGTTACGTGGCGATTTTATTCGAAAGGCGATTGAGAAGAATCGAGATTACACTGTTGACTGGGTTCATCTAAAGTTAAATGATCAAGCTCAGCGAACAGTGTTATGTAAAGACCCCTTCGCAGCGACGGACGAACGAGTAGAGAAACTGATTGAGAGCCTCTGACTCCTAAGTGCTAACAGAGAGAGTGTAGGGTGAAAGAGTGGCAGCTCAAAAGTTAGAAAGAGTTTTGAAATTATTAGCAGAACTCTTAAACGCGGAATCTCCCAGAACGGCAGATGAGCTAAGAAACAAAATCAAGATGTACCCAAATGATTTGAAAGCATTTAGAAGAGCTTTCAACCGTGATAAAAATGCTCTTAAAGAAATGGGTGTGCCCATAGTCGTAGTATCTGTAGGAGCTTCTAACAAAGATTCTGAGTCTTACTATGTTGATAACAAGGAGTACTACTTACCGGACCTGAACCTAGATGATCAAGAATTAGCGGCTCTTAATTATGCAGCGAATAGCGTCCACCTTTTAGACCAAATCACTGAGGAAGAAGCTTTGCGGAAGCTGGGGGGTTACTCTGAGGCAACCGGAACGGAGAAATCCAATCTTCGAGTAAGCATAGACAACAATTTGACTTTACTTTTTGAATCTTTGAATCGGAAGAATCGTGTCAACTTTTTATACAGGGATAAGCTGCGCACTGTTGAACCGTATCTCCTTCAATTCGTTGGGGGTAAGTGGTACTTGACTGCAAATGTTCTAGAAGAAGAAACCATTAAATCTTTCCGAACAGATCGCATGTCTGATGTAACAGTAAATCCCCAAGCTCACCAATATTCAATTCCAGACCAAGTAAATGGAGCGAATCTTGTTTCTTTCTCATACGGCGATGACCCGCCAATCAAAGCTATTGTAAGGATTGATAACTCCTACGTCCCTTGGGTAGAACAGAATTTGGATGTTAACGTTGATAGAGGACCAGATGGGTCCGGCATCGCCGAGTTCTCAGTTTTGAATTATGACATTTTTATAGATCGCGTACTCTTATTGCTTAACCACGCTGAAATCTTAGAACCTCCAATACTTCGTGAGCGCATTATAAAACGGCTGCAAATGATACGCGATGGTGGAAAGGTTGAGAATGCTTAAATCGACCGAACGACTAGAAAGGCTAGTCGCCATGGTTCCTTGGCTGATAGCTAACAACGGAGCTTCAGTAACGGAATTGTCTACTAGATTCCAGTACCCGAAAGAAACCCTCATAAATGACCTTACAAAAATTCTTTTTTTCGTGGGACCTCACCCCCATACACCGGGTGACCTCATTGAGGTGAACCTATTCGACGATGAAGTTTGGATTAACCAAGCTCAATTTCTGTCAAAACCGCTCCGCTTGAAAACAAGTGAAGCGTTTTCGTTGCTTGTTAAAGGAAAAATGTTGATGAGTTTGCTTGAGGAGGACTCTTCTGGTTCTCCTTTAGATACTGCATTAGCGAAGCTTGCCTTGTCTGTTAACTCCGACCCTTCCGAAATTGAAGTTGAAGTGGGTATAAGAGGGGGTGATACTTACCGTATTATTCGTGATGGAATTAATGCTGGCGCCAAAGTGAAAATTAATTATTACTCATTTAATTCCGATGAGAATACTGAACGTATCATCCACCCGATTTCATTTGTTGGAAGCGATCGTTATCTCTACCTTGAAGCATACTGTGAAATGGCCTCCGAATATCGCACTTTCCGCTTGGACAGAATAGTTGGAATTGAAGCAATAAATGATCCAATTGACGATGCTTCCCTTACTATCAAAAAAGAAAGAAACGTTTCCGAATCAGGCGATTTGGAATTCCCTTTCACGGGAAGTGAATCGGTGACACTACTAATTGATAGAGCAGATGACTGGATCATACCGAAATACCCAACTAGTGAAGTTGTAGTTGAAAAAGATGGGAGACTCAGCGTTACCCTGCCCATCTCATCTAGCACTTGGCTGGGGAGACTGCTACTTCGTTTAAATCCAAATACAGAAATCACACAATCACCAGAGAATATTTCCGAATCCGTAGGAGCGCTCACTGCAATAGAAATATTGAAATGTTACGAGCTATAACTAAATGAACGACAAAGATTCAAATAATAACGAAGATTCAACTTGGGTTGATGATGTTTTAACTCGGGCCTTAGAAGAATCTTACAATCAACCGCCGAAATTCACTCCAACAGAGGAACCCAAAGAAGATACCTCAGAATTTAATGATTCCGTTCGCTCCGTCGCAGAGAAAAGTGATGAACCAGTTACCTCTCCTTATCCAGACGACTTAGATGGTTACGTCGAAAATGATGTAGATACTACTCCCACAGATAAAAAAGTTAGGAGCACACTTGAGTGGCTTGCCGTGATAGTAGGTGCTTTATTAGTAGCATTTCTAATTAAGTCGTTTCTAATGCAAGCATATTACATACCCTCTTCGTCCATGACACCTACGTTACAAGTGGGAGATCGAGTTCTAGTAAACAAACTAAGCTACGAATTTGGGAACATTAGCCGAGGTGACCTAATCGTCTTCAAAAAGCCTTCAAATGGAACTGGAGACGAACCAGACCTGATCAAAAGAGTCATCGCCTTAGAAGGTGAAGTCATTGAGATCCTAGATGGCAAAATATTTATAATCGAAAGAAATAGTACCGAACGCAAACTGCTCGAAGAACCATATCTATCGGAAGGGGTATCCACAAATAGTTTCATTGATACAAGTTCATGCGCAGAAGCTACAGAAACTACCTGTTTAATACCAGAAGATCATATTTTCGTAATGGGTGATAATCGCAACGGTTCCAGAGATTCACGATACTTTGGACCAGTCCCAGAAGATAATGTCGTTGGCCGCGCCTTTATACGCATTTGGCCACTAGGAAGCTTGAAGCTTCTCTAAATCCGTGAAGAATTTGTGTCTATCTCCGTAGTCGGTACTCTTTAATTGTGTTCAATATAGGCGGAGGCGAATTACTCGTAATCCTTTTAGTGGTGCTCATCTTCATAGGTCCATCAAAACTTCCAGAAGTAGCTAGAACCTTAGGGAAAGTAACGTCTTCGATTAGACAGATGAATTCTTCTTTTCAAGAAGACATGAAGCGTTCGTTTGATGAACCAATAGAAAAAATGGCGAGAGAAAAAGGGCGTACCCTGTCACACACTGGTGACATAGAAGGAAACATCACCACGCCAGAAAATATAAATTCGAATGAAATGGAATAACTCTAACCCGACAGGCAGAATGGGGGTTCTAGAGCATTTAACTGAGCTTCGAGTCCGGATTATCCGTAGTTTAGTAGCAGTTGCCATTGGTGGCGTTATTGGTTGGATACTTTATCCTTGGATTCTTGACTTTATTCTTGACCCGTATTGCCAAACGCTAGGGGAGGATTGCACTCTACGAGTAGACGAACCTCTTGAAGGGCTCAACACGAGGTTTATGGTTTCGGCATACATCGGAATAGCTTTAGCTGTCCCTGTATGGCTATGGCAATTCTGGAAATTTGTTAGCCCTGGCTTACATAAAGGGGAACGACGCCAAGGACTACTTCTTGTTACAGTCGGTATTCTTTTATTTGCTACTGGTGGCGCATTAGCTTTCCTCACACTTCCACGAGCACTTGATTTTTTAATAACAATCGGTGGCACTGACTTAGTTACCGAATTCAGAGCGAAAGCATATATCTCTTTCATTATTAAAATGACAATGGCTTTCGGTCTGGGATTTCAATTACCTATTATTCTCATAATTCTTCAACGCTTAGGAATTCTTAGTTATGTCACCCTACGGCGCCAGTGGAGATACGCAGTTGTCATTATCGTTATCGTAGTTGCGGTTATAACACCTAGCGGAGATCCGATATCGCTCATCGCCCTAGCAGCCCCTATGTATTTTTTATACGAAATTTCAATACTCTACGGTTGGACACGAACTCGAAGATTAACGAAAGGGAAAACCGCTCGTGAAGAAGTTTGATCGCCATACTCTTCTCAGCAATTGGACAAGAGAAATCACTATCCCTGAAAATTTGAAAATTGCAAGGAACGACATGCAGATCATTGGCTTTTATCAAGCCGGTGAATCAGTTATCGGTTTGGATTCTGGAGATCTTTTCGAAACGTTAGGCGGAAATCACAAAACCGAGTTTGAATCTGGCAAATTAGCTATTGCCTGCAAGATAGATTTAGGCAGAGTAACTACTGATAGAGAGACGTACCTGTTTGCGAGTTATTGCAAATTCTTTAACTGTCTGAGTCCATGGCGTGGGTCCATGGTGACAAATGCACAAGTCATTGATGGGCGTCGATACGCTCCGAAAGCCCACCCAGGAGATGGCTTTTTAGAATCAATTGATTCTGACTTATCATTTCGCCAAGCGATACAAGCCAGAAAAAAATTACACACCGGTGATCACCTGCCCCACCCAGATTTAACCCTCAGG
>JASLWO010000029.1 GCA_030740795.1 Acidimicrobiales bacterium
TCTCACTCTTCAGTAGATTAATCTTCCTATCCAACTCCTCTAATGTGTTCTGGCCAAACCATTGAAATGGTGTAAAGGGTTTAGGAACAAAACCTCCAACGCTAACTGTTACAGAAGCGCTCTTGGTGTATTCCTTACCTATCGCTACACAATTCTCGGCAAGTCGAGCTATCCCTAAAGTATCCTCATCTGTTTCTGTTGGAAGGCCTATCAGAAAGTAAAGTTTCATCCTACGCCAACCCTGCGAGAACGCTGATTCAACTGCAGCATACAGATCTTCTTCGCTAATAAGTTTGTTGATTACTTGGCGAAGTCGCCAAGTTCCTGCCTCAGGAGCAAACGTTAAACCTGTCCTTCTGCCGTTTTGTATACCTGCCGCTATATCTACAGTAAAAGCATCAACGCGCAAAGACGGCAAAGATATGCTCACTTGCCCACAGTTAATAGGGTCCGTGATCGTCTGATCAACTACATCCTTAATCCCGCTATAGTCCGCCGTTGACAGAGATGTCAGGGCGACGTCATCGTATCCGGTTCGTTCTATTCCTGCCTGAATCATTGAGCGGACTTGCTCTCCCGAACGTTCGCGAACAGGTCGAGTGATCATTCCAGCTTGGCAAAATCTGCACCCCCGAGTACAACCTCGAAAAACCTCAACATTCAACCGGTCATGCACTACTTCGGTAATTGGGACTAATTGTTGTTTTGGGTAAGGCCACTTCTCAAGATCAGCTACAGTTCTTTTCTCAATTACGTCAGGAGCACATTCAAATCGAGCGATTAGGTTTTGACAACCCCGATTATCTAATCTTGCTTCATACAAACTAGGAACATAGACCCCTTCAATAGCAGCGAGCTCACACAGTAAATCATTTCTTGTCTTAGTGCTTTCTTCTTTCGATTTGTATTGATGGATCGCATTCGTTATTTCTGTCACTACTTCCTCGCCATCACCCAAAACGAAGAAGTCCACTATTTCCGCCAAAGGCTCTGGATTGTAAGTACAGTGTCCCCCCGCGCCGATCAACGGGTCATTTAACTCTCTTATCTCGGACTTAACTGGCACTCCAGCGAGATCAATGCAGTTAATTAGATTTGTGTAAACAAGTTCTGATGACAAGTTAAACGCAATTACATCAAATTCTGCAGCCGGCCTATGCGTATCAACGCTAAAAAGAGGAATGCTTTCTTCTCTCATTATTTTTTCAAGATCTACCCAAGGTGCGTAAGCTCGTTCAGCTTCAGCATTCGTAGACTCATTGATAATTTCATATAGGATTTGGAGTCCTTGATTAGGGAAGCCAACTTCGTATGTGTCTGGGTATGTCAATAACCAAGCCACGTTCGTTTTATCATGTTGAGGCTTTTGAGCACCTTGTTCAAGCCCTATATAACGGGCAGGTTTTTCAACCTCTAGGAGATGTTTCTCTAGCGTTTCCCATATAGAACTCATTTACTAACGAAACCTTCCTTGCCCACATATTGTACTGTTCATTACCTTCTGTCCCTATCGGACTACCTGGTAGCGACGCATGTGAACGTTTAGAACTAGTCCAATTCCAACAAAACTAGAAATGGCTGAGGATCCTCCATAGGACACAAATGGAATTGGTATCCCTGTTATTGGCATTATTCCTAACGTCATTCCAACTGATTGGAACATTTGGAAGGCGAATAGCGTCATCACACCGCAACTAATTAAGGTTCCTAGGAGATCTGGGGATTTCCTAGCTGCTCTCATGCAACGCCACATTAGGATTGCGAATAACCCCAATACGATTAACGCTCCTACAAATCCCAGTTCCTCACCGATTACCGAAAATATGAAATCGGTATGTTGTTCAGGAACAAACTCTCCTCTGGTTTGCTGCCCCTGTCCAAATCCTTGCCCGGTAAGACCTCCGCTACCAATCGCTATTTGAGCCTGAGTTTGTTGATAAGCTGCTTCGGTTTGGCTAGATTCTGGATCGATAAATGACGTTAGTCGATCCTGTTGATAGTCCTGTAGCAGTCCACTGCTCCAAACGACTGTAGCTAGGAAAATCCCCACTAGCGTTAATAACAAAATATGTTTTCCTTGTGCTCCAGCTATTAGTAGCATCCCCATCGTTATTGCAATAAACACAAGCGCTGTACCGACATCAGTTTGAAGCAGAATAAGTCCTATAGGCACCACGGCGATAAGCAAAGCATTTCCAAGTTGGCGAATATCTAATCTTCCATTGAATCTTTCTAGGTAGTTAGCCATCATAAAGATGTACGCTATTTTGCAAAGTTCTGATGGCTGCAATTGGAAACTTCCAAACTCAAACCAAGCCCGAGTTCCATTCCTTTCAACACCAATTGGGGTAAGAACCAGAATTAACAAGACCATGCCGCTCCAAAAAATCATTGGAGCCAATTCTCTAATTCTTCTATATGGAACATATGCAGCTCCGATCATGGCGGCTACCCCGAAACCGACAAACAGAAGTTGACGATTCAGGTATGAGCGGTCATAAAGTTCTGGATTGTTCCCTCGCGTAGCGCTATAAACCATGAACGCTCCAGTAATCGCCAAAGCTATGCTACTGAGTACGAGAGCTATATCTATATGCAACCACGGTGACCATGGGTCTCCCGATGGATTCAGGTTTAATTTCTTACTTGACGATCTGACCTTCATGGCGTTCCTTCCCCTTCTTCGTTCGGTTCTTCGGTTCCATTTATGCGATTCAACCTATCTTCTTTAACTTTTTGTCGAGCGAGTTCATCTAACTCATCTTGATTCAAATATCTAGGTACAGTTCCGTTGGCTATGCGTTCAAAATATTTGCGAATTACAGGAGCTGCCACTTGCCCACCAAAACCAGCTTCTTCAAGAATGACAACGGCAACATACTCAGGTTCTGGGTTAGGTCCCCACCCTACGAAAAGTCCATAGTCTGCAATCAAACCGCTTTCTACTTGTTTCTCTGATGTTCCAGTTTTTCCTGAGACTGGCCATTGCTCATGCGGGAAATTCTTAAATGCTGAATACGCTGTTCCTTCTGTTCCTATATCTGATCTCCATGTCGTAACACCAGCGAGTCCATCAAGGATAGGTTCAGAGAATGCCTCTGGGAAATAAATATCTCTTAGAATCCTCGGAGCAAACTCTACTTCTGTATCTCCAGTTATAGGGTTCAACACTCGTTGCCCAAGGTTGGGAGCGTATAGCGTACCCCCGTTCACTAACGCACTGTAGGCATTCGCTATTTGAAGTGGCGTGGCAAGAACATCACCCTGTCCGATAGATGTATTTAACGTATCTCCTGTTAACCACTGTCCTGTTAGGAATGCTTCAGGGTTCTGCCGGTATGCTTCACGTCTTGAAGCAGGTGTTGGCATACGACCGCTTCCTTCATCTGCAAGGGTTACCCCTGTGCGTACACCATAGCCAAACGAGTTAGCAGCTACCTGCACAGATTCAAGGTCAAAGCCAGGCAGAATGTCAAAGCTCGCTGCAAGATTATAGAAATAGACATCCGATGAGTATGTCAATGCCAAACGTAAATCTACATCACCGTATGCTGCTTCCCCTGCATTCTGGAATTGGCATGTTCCACCTTCGCAGTTAGGGATAATGAAGATACCTTCGTCGTAGAACATGGAGTCAATTCCTAGAATCCCACGAGAACCAATCAAACCCGTGTCCAAAGCTGCGTAAGCCGTGAACGGTTTAAATGTGGAACCTGGAGGGTACTGACCTTGTATAGTCCTATTCAGCAAAGGAAGAAAGTTGCCAGGGTCCGTCAATTCATCAAAATCATCTTGGCTTATCCCTGAAACAAACAATTCTGGATCAAACGTTGGATGTGATGCCATCGCCAGTATTGAACCATCTCTGGGGTCCATCACAACCATTGCGCCGGCCGGAGCATTGAAAATAACGACTCCTTCTTCTTCGAATTTCGTCGGTTGTTGCCTTGCTAGATTCAATCCTCGTTCTAATTCCTGTTCTGCCAAAGCTTGAAGATCAATATTGATTGTGAGCTGAACGTCACTCCCAGCTTTGGCAAGAGTTTCTTCGTTTATTTCAAGAATGTTATTGAACTTATCTACGGTAACTACTTTACTTCCTGGAGTTCCCCGCAAAGCATCTTCATAAAAGAGTTCAATTCCGCTTTTCCCAATTTCATCATTAGCCAAATACGTCTTTGATTTCCCAGCGACTGAAGATAATTCGTCTTCGCTTAACAAACCTACGTAGCCAAGAATGTGGGCAGCAAGTGTTCCATACGGGTAATCGCGAACTGTAGTCACTGTAGTGTTCACACCGGGGAAACGATAAGAGTACTCTGCTAGATATATTTGTAATTCCTTTGAAATGTCTTGCACGACGGGAACTTCAGCGAATGGGCCGTATCTGTTAGATTTATAGGCTGTTTCTATTTGGCTTACTTTAGTAAGACTTCCAGATCTACTAATCTCTGTAGCCAAGTCAAAGAAAAGGTCTCCCAGATCATTCTCTCCAACTGTCGCCATTTCTTCCTTATCAATTGTCACGACTATTGAGGCTCGGTTATCTACAAGGACGCGTCCTTCCGCATCTAAGATTCGTCCTCGTGGGGCGAGTTCAATAATAGTTTCGGTCGTATTGTCAGCGGCGCGCTCAATGAATGCTGTTTCCTTAATTACCTGCAGATACCAAAGCCTTGCGACTAACGGGACGAACAAAGATACAGCTACTGCAGCTAGGATAGCTAAACGGAGACGATGTGACTGGGGTAGGTATTTAGATACTGGCGTCATCACCTATCCAGACGTTATGTAAACTGGGATCGGTTTAGAGGCCGCTGGTGTCCTGTGTGGGTATTCTGATGGAAAACCCACGCCAGCGCATAATGGAGAATTGGCATAAATATTCCTGTATAGAGAGCTGCTACGACAAGAATCTTTCCAAAATTTTTGTTATAAAGGTTTGGCTCTGCTATCAATTCACCGAAAATAACATACACGATGATTCCTAAGGCTACAGCTGTGATTGATATTACGAGCCTAACGATCCTCTCTACATCTTCGGCAACGATTTCAGCGACAATTCCAATCAAATAACCAACCAGTGCGTAGGTAAGAGCGCTCAGTCCTAACGGTGTTGCTAGATAAAGATCAATAGCTAGACCACTAACAAAACCAGTTATGGCCCCAGCCGACGGACCGCCATTCCAGCCAGATGCTATGGCCACTCCAAGCATTAACTCAGGCATTACTCCAAAGAATCGTATCCTCGCGAAAAGTTCGAGTTGAAAAATCAATACCAGAGCTATGACAAACAAACCTTTTAGCAACTTGATCATTAACATTACTGATCTCGTTCATTTCTTGAATTTGCAGGCTCGTATAGAATAACGGTAATAAATTCAAGGCCTTCAAATT
>JASLWO010000030.1 GCA_030740795.1 Acidimicrobiales bacterium
ATCCAATGGTTTAATTCGCGGGTCATCCATTATCAGTTTCCTTTTTATTTTTAGTTTTTTTCGACCGAAGGAGATATGACATTCCCATTAGGGCTACTACTCCGATTCCAAGTAAAAGCCATGTGGCACTATTCCCTTTCGGCTCTAAAAGCTCAAAGGCGTAGCCTCCATCATTGAGATCGCCATCAAATGAGGTCACCATGTACCGGATAACGTACTCTCCGGGTTCTGGCAATTCAGGCACTTCCGCTTTTATGACGAAATCGGAAATGAAAACCGTTTCTCCTAGGGGAATATCTTCTCCTTCCCTGATCGTTGCAAGATAGATTTTTGCTTTTCCATCGTTGACAAGTTCACTTGCAAAAGTGAGTTCAATTTCATCTATGTCACTTACTTTGCTGGCACGTTCAGGTGTTTCATCAAGCAGCGTTGTGTGAGCGTGAAGTGGCGCATATCCGGCGAGGCTCACTAACAAAATAGTCAAGATTAGAAATCGGATTCGAAGTTTTTTGTTATTTCTCACTATTTGATTCAATCACAGTATTTCTGGGGTTCCACCGCATTCAGGTTTCTATTAGTTGTTTCTATTGGTTTCAGTTAGGGTTCGCTCATGGAATATGTGACGAATCTTATGGATGTAAGCGTTGACCCCGGTGAGTGGGGTCGTCAACGTGAAGATGAAGGATGGCATGTTCTTTCAGTTGCGGACCACTTCTACACCGACCATCGCCCTTTCCCACATGTGTGGGTAGCCGCGACAGCTATTGCCTCTGCGACTAGTCAAGTGAAAATTACTACCTCGTTTGTTAACAATTTATTGAGATCACCTGTCGAAGTCGCACAAGCCGCTTTACTTTTGCACAAAGTCAGTGCTGAAAGGTTCGAACTCGGACTCGGTGCTGGTTGGGCTAAAGGTGAAATAGTAGGTGCTGGGATGTATTATCCTCCACCCAGTGACAGAGCTGGCATGTACACGGAAGCAATCCAAATTGTGCGTGCACTGATAACTGAAGGAACTTGCACATTTAGCGGCAACTACTATCAGATTGACACGAAACACGTAGGTCCCGTAGCTAAGAACCCACCAGTTTTGATTGGTTCGGTAGGGGGTCCTCGAACCGTTCGTGAAGTCACCCCTTTCTTGGACCGGGCTGAAATTAAAGCATCAAGTGCCTCTACCCGAGGGGGGAAACTTGATTTAGGGATCATGGCCGAGATTCCCGAAAGTCATCTCCTTTCCATGATTGAAAAAGTGAGATCTATTCGTCCAGATATTGAATTAGGCATGTTTGTTCTCTGTAATGCTGGAACTGATCAGTTCACCAAGGATTTGGAATCAACGATGGGTGACAACCTCTATAGTCGTTTCTTTGGCAGTCCAGAAAAAGTCGCTGATGGGTTAGGATGGCTCGCTGAACAGGGTATATCTCGGGCGCAACTCAGCCCATTTGATGACACGAGCTTGGACCGCTTAGCCCCGCATTTACTCTAATTGCGATAACTCAATACCACAGTCGCCGAATGCTATAAATAGTTCTCCCAATAATTCTGGTGGCGCATCGTCGGTTTCTAATGCTCCAGAGGTGAAGGCGTCTATAAGGGTATCTGTTAAGACCCCGCCCAGGCACTCAGCTTGAGATTGATCAAGACCTAAGTCATCTTTGAATGAATTGACCAATATTTGGGGGCAGTTTTTAAGAATTGCTGCGAAGAATTCAGCTCCTAATTCATCGCTTAATTCATCTCCACTAAAGGCTCCTTGTAAGAAGATAGAGAATTGTTCAACGCTAAGCTCTTCTGCTATGCATTCTGCATCTTCCATTCTTAAAGGTAGGCCGTCATCTGGTTCTTCATTCGAAGCTTCAACTAGTAAGCTTGCCAATCCAGATTTCCCGACACAGTCAAGTATTGCATTTATAACTTCTGCCTGCATCTCAGCGGGCAGGTCTTCAAAGGAGTCGTTGACTGAATCTTCTGTGATCCCTAGCTCAACGAGTCTATCCAACCCTATTTCATCAACAATAGATTCAGAGATACATGCAGCATCATCTGGGAATGGGAAATCGGGATCTGAAGTGAGGGAGGCAGCTAATCCATCAGCGAATGCTTGCTCTCCTGCGCTTGAACCACTTGCTGTTTCTGAAGCGGAACTAGAAGCCGAAGCGGAAGAACTGGAAGACTCATCCATGCTTTTGACTGATCCACCATCGTCGCCACCGCAAGCGGGCAGGATGACACACAACGCTAATAACGCAAGCAAAAATTTTTTCATTAGAAACCCCTTTTGGATTAAAATAAGATTACTCATAAAGCTTCGTTACTGTAGCGACCCTACGGTATCAATGGAAAAACTTTTTCTTCAATTAGGTTTAGTGATTCCCAAGCTATTTCTGGTGGTATTCCGCCACACAGTGGTTGTAGGGATAGTCGCTGGTATTGGGAAATCAGTGATACGGCTTCTTCAGGGGTGACGATTCGATAAGGTCCTTTCTCCTCCCGTAATTCGGTAATGGTTGTAGCGTGGCTGAGGCTGGCTGAATTGTTTTGTTCTCCCATCCATTTCCGGTACTCCGTTGCGTCATGGAGCATGTACTGCCCGTATTGTTGCCATGCTTTGTCAAGGTCCTCGGCGACAAAGATTGTTGTGGGTGCCCCTTCTTCTGGTCCCATGGTCATTCCGGTAGGGTTTCCGACACGTGTGGCTTCAGCATCATACAAGTCACTCATTGTTGGGTTTGTCGTTTGTGGGAAAAACATTATCCCGAGTCGTGCTGCTCGTTCTGCAGCTGCTTTACTTCCTCCTCCGTAGGCGATTATGGGTCCACCCGATGTAAGGGGTTTGGGATGAACATGTATGTGGCGACCACGCCATTTGAATTGTTCACCAGCTAGTGCCCTGCGGAGAGTCAGAATCCGTTCTTCTATTTCTTGCCCCCTTTTTGCTTTATCGACACCGAACATTTCGTATTCTTCATCCCTATATCCAAGTCCGATTGTGTATCCGATCCGTCCGCCGCTTAGGTGGTCTAGTACTGATATATCTTCGGCGAGTTTTATCGGGTCATACATGAGGAGGAGCAACGCTCCAACATTAAAGGTGAGAGTGTCTGTTCGTGCAGCGGCGGCTGCAGCGAGAATGAGAGGCGAGGGAAGGTAGCCATCAGGAGAAGTATGGTGTTCGGAGAACATCGCTGTCATGGCACCGTTACGTTCTCCCCATTCGCACATGTCCAAAGCGGTGTCATACAGGTCCTGCATTGTTGTGGGACTGTCAGGTTTAAGTCGAAAATCGAACCGTAGGGTGAACATATTTATCCTCAGATGTCTAGTTTTAGGACTCTGGCGGCGTTCTCTCTTAAAAATTTTGTCCAGACATGGTCGCGGAATGGAACGTTTGGAAGTTGCTCAAAGATCGTATCTATATGAAGCCCCATTGGGAAATACCCTGCATAAATTATTTTCTCAGCACCTCTCGTGTTTGCATAATCAATGACTGCTTGAGGATAGTATTTGGGAGCGAAAGCGGATGTTGAGTAGTGGAGATTCGGCCATTTGAGCATAAGTTTCACTGCCAAATTTTCCCATGGTTCACATCCGTGACGGGTTACGAAACGCAAGTCAGGGAAATCGTACATAACCGCGTCTATGAGTTTCACATGTTGTGCCTCAAATGGAACGCGAGGCCCAGGAATACCGGCACAACAAAAGATGGGAATGTCTAACTCAACACATGTCGCGTAGAGCGCATACATTTTAGGGTCATCTATGGGAACTTGCGGAGTGCGACCTGCGGGGAACGCTGAGATCGCTCGTATATATCCATCTGCATAAAGTTTTCTCACAGTGGCTATTGACCCCATTACGTCATTTGGGTCTGGTTCGTGACAGCCAATGAATCTGTCCGGGTAGTTTTTAATGGCGTCACGAGCATCTGATCTTTCTTCTCCAGGCCCGACACCGACCATGGCGATTTCTATGTTGTGCTTTTCCATATAGGGAAGAAGTAGATCAGCCCCTTGGAGAGGTTCAGGTCTTTCTTCAAAATTGCGAGCTTGTTGACTCCATGGAACATCTTTAAACATGTATTGGGCTGGGAAGTTGAATCCTTCTGTTTCTTTATCCTTCATCCCAGTGAGGTTTGCATAGTTGAGTTTCGCTGCGTCCCCTGCTCGGGTACCGATCATAGTTTCAACGACTTTAATGTTTTTGGGAAATACCATCTCAGCCTTTCATTTCTTTACCAAAGGGTGGTTTCCCCATTTGGTCACGAACTGTTACAACTGGAGGGTTAGTTAGTGTTCGTCGTTGCCAGTTAGCTCCATCAACTACAAGGGTATGTCCAGATATGAATCTGGCGTAGGGCGAGCAAAGAAAGGTTGCTGCCCAGCCGAGTTCTTGGCGTTGACCTACCCTGAGTGCGGGCTGGCTGGCATCCTTGTCATGAGTTCTATCTAGATTTTCAGTAATGTCTTCGGTCATGTCTTCATGAGGGAAAAGTCCAGGTACGAGACCGTTGATTTGTATGCCGTATGGGGCCCATTCAACAGCGAGGGTTTCTACCATGTTTTTGACGCCTGCTTTGGCAGCGGCGGAGTGAGCGAACCCGGGTCCTCCTGTCCACGCATACGAAGCACCAATATTGAGGATACTTGCTGTTGTCCATGCCGATAAATGGCGCCGCGCAAACTCGCGTGCACAATAGAACGTACCGTTCAATGTGATGTCAACAACAGTCCTCCACGCATTAGGTGACATGTCTTCAGCAGGCACGGGGAAATTAGCGGCAGCATTATTGATAAGGATGTGTGGGAGACCAACATGGCGTGTCGCCTCATCAAATGCAGTTGCAACTGATTCTGGTTCGCGTATGTCAAGTTCAAGCGGTAAGACGGTTCCACCGATTTCTCGAAGCTCATTTGCTCCTTTTGCCAGATGGTCTGAGTTGCGGCTCGCTATAACTATATTGGCACCCAGACGAGCAAATTCTCCCGCTATGGCTTTGCCTAGACCTGTCCCGCCTCCGGTGACAAACACCGTGTTCCCTTCAAACGTTCCCGAAGGAAGAGCTGAAACTCCAGTGGGTGGTGGGGCAGGTAAACCACTAGGCGCGTTCATTATTTTCCTTTACGACCGTTTGTAGTTCGGTTCGCGTTGCTCAGTTTTAGCCGCTCGGAATTCTGCGAAATCCTCGCTCTTATTAACCATGGTTTGATAGATGAGTTCATTTTCCATGGCTGCTGCTTGTTCAGGTTGGCTAAGTTGACTGAGTACTTGACGCGCCATTTTTATTGTAAATGCTGGGGAGTCAGCAATTTTTTCAGCCATCGCTTGTGCGGTAGCGTCGAGCTCCTCTCTTGGGACGACTCGAGAAACAATTCCATGTTGCAAAGCTTCTTGGGCGCTTAAGCGTCTTCCAGTGAGAATCATGTCACTGACAAGCCCATGGCCTGCAATTTGGAATAGGACGCTTGCCCCTCCAGTGTCTGGAATCACACCATGGGATATTTCAGGCAGAATAAATTTTGCGTTCTCTGCAGCGATACGTATGTCACAGAGAAGCGCTCGTTGGAATGAACCACCGATGGCCCACCCTTGAATTGCACATATTATGGGAGCCTGTATTTGCCAAATCTGTTGAATTCCACGGATACCTCGAGTCATCAGTTGATGGTGTGTGAGTTCGGTTTTTTTTACGCCGATGGACCCAACATCACGTCCCGAAGACCACGATTCTCCCGTTCCTTTCCAGATAATGGCTCGAATTTCTGAATTTGAGGCTAACTGCTTAAGTAAATCAAAGAGTTGGGCATCCATTACGTCGTCGAATGCATTGTGTTTTTCTGGGTTGTCATTGATGATCGTTGCGATTGGGCCGCTTATTTCCAGATGTACTTTTCCTGCCACAGCTTTTCCTTAAACTTTTGCAGTTCGACTTAAATTTTTTCTTTCTCCACTTCGCCAACTCGGTGATTGAAGATACGAGGACCACCTACCCAATTACAAATTTGGGGGTCGCATTCAAATAATTCGCCTTCTATCCACGAACCATCAACCCGGAAAAGCCCTGTACGGTCTCCGTCGGTAACTAGGATATTTCCTTCAGGAGTTTTTTCGTAAAGCGCTTTAGAGAATGGATGAATCATACCTTGAGCCATTGTTATTCCTCCTCACACCATTCGCTTAGTTTCTGGTGCAACCACCGGACTTTCGCTTCTTGGTAGTTACTTAATACAAAACCAGTTTTTTGAGTTGTTTCTAGACCGGTTTGAACTTTCGCCATGTTGAATACGTCTTGATCAAAGACCTTGCCAAGCATGTTGAGTTCTGTAGCATCACTGAAATTTTCATCGTCGCTGAGCCAATGTATGGGAGCCGGATCTGGTTTCTCCCCTTCAGGATATGGGGCAAGAAAAATACACTCCATGATTGAACTTCTGTGATCATCTCCATTAGGGCGAAAACGGTAAACTATCCTATTGAACGCCCCCCACGGATGGAAGTTTGGGAACAAGGTGTAGTCAATGCTGTCCATCATCTCTGCATCGGACATTGAATCAACCCAGTCTCCAGCCATCGGCCTCCATCTTTCCCGAGACATTTGCGCAGCTACAGCCCGCATTGTTTCACCTTCTGGCACATTAACTGGCAGTTCCTCGTCATGGCGAACATCTAGCATCGTTCTGAGTTTGTCATCTTCAGAAAGTTCATACTTAAGCAAAGGACTGGTGGTTCCGCCTGGGCTGATAACCCGTGCGAAATTATCCCAAACATCTACCTGCGAGTTAGTGTCTCCAAGGTACCCCATGATTTGTGGATGTGTAGCTACCACGTGATATGCCTCACAGAAAGCTTCTTGTGCTATTTTCCAATTTGCGTGGATGACTTTGGCAACATGCGCTTCCTTGTAACGGCGTTCAAGATCCCATTCCTTGAAATGGTCATCAAGTTCCCCTATGAAGTCCTCAAGGGGTTCGGCATCTGGGTCAGGGTTTATAAATACGAAACCTGACCATATCCCGACTTTAATTTCTGGGAGTTGGAAAGATTCTCCCTCAACATGTGGAAAGTCCCAGTTGGCTGGAATTTCTTTTAGTTCCCCGTCCAACTTCCACGCGAAACCATGAAACGCGCAACGTATCTCCGAGCATCTCCCGTCATAGTCTTTTAGTTGACGGCCCCGATGCAGGCAAGCATTGGGATATGCCTTTATTTCATCTTCTGCGCTTCGCATGACTACGTAGCTTTTGCCCACTATTTCGTAGATGTAGTAATCACCGATTTCAGAAATTTCGTCTACTCGGCATGCGTATTGCCATACACGTGACCACAATTTCTCTTTTTCTACTTCGTGCCATTCCCGTGTCGTGTATCGGGCGACTGGAAATTCATCTGGGCCGTAACTCTTCGTTGATTCCAGTCTGAGTACATTGGGGACAGGGTGGGTGTCGGCGTCTAAAAGTTCCTGGTATGTGACCCCTGGTGATCTTTCGGAAACCTCTCGAACTATTGCCACATTTTCCTCCCACATCGTAATCAAGCTTTTATAGTTGTTAATTCCCACATTACTTGGTTTGTACATGCTTGCCAATGTTGCGGTCTCATGAGGTTTATGAAACCTTGTGAAGAAGATCATGTTTTAACTCGTATTTAACTGAAAAAAATGCGAGACTCTGATGGTAGGAAACAAAGGGGAAGTCTATGACTGCAGTTAAAGGTTCGATTCTTGGCAATGCCGTTCTTCGTCGTGAAGATCCGACTCTGCTAACTGGAGAGGATAAGTATTTTGATGACATGGAAATTGAAGGCTTGGGATTTGTCTACTTTGCTCGTTCTCCCGTAGCCCATGCGAATATCATTTCGATAGATACTTCTGATGCAGAAACTATTAGTGGCGTTGTTGGGGTTTGGACAGCAGATGATTTAGAACTTGAGCCGTTTCTTGGCTTTCCAATGTTCCCTCCCCTATTTGCTAGACCTCCTTTAGCAAAGGGAAAAGTTCGCTTGGTAGGAGATATCATCGCCGTAGTGGTTGCGGATTCCTTTTCTGCGGCGGCGGATGCTGCTGCAGCCGTTTGGATGGATTTTGAATCGCTCCCTGCTGTGACTGATCCGGAGAAAGCTCTCCAAGACGAAGCACCCATACTCTTTGAAGAAAACGGGTCAAATCAATGTTTTGAAACGGGAATAGGCTTAGAAGATGGGGACCCTAACGAAGGAGCGGACTATATCGCCAAAGTCCGCATCGTAAGCCAGCGACTGGCAGGCGTTCCTTTAGAGTCCAATGGGATAATTGCTATACCTGAGGGAGATGGGTCTTTAACTGCTTGGATCCCAAGCCAGAATCCTATTTCTGTGCGTGAGGCGTTGGCTGCACAATTAAGCATGGAACAAACCGACCTACGAGTTGTGGCTCCAACTGTTGGCGGTGGATTTGGTCCTAAGAGCGGAGTGTATGTGGAACATGTCATCACTGCAGAGCTAGCGAGGCTACTGAAACGACCATTGAAATGGACAGAATTGCGTAGTGAAAACATGCTTTCTCTTGCTCATGGTAGGGGCATGATCATGTATGGTGAGATGGGATTCTCATCTGATGGGCAGATAATTGGTTTAGATGCAAGCGTGATCGCTGATGCTGGTGCTTATCCAGCTATAGGAGGGTTCCTGACTTTTTTCACCCAGACAATGATCCAAGGCGTATACGACATTCCTAGAATCCGCTATCACGCTCGTAGTGCTGCCACCAATACTACTCAAACGGCTGCGTATCGTGGAGCGGGCCGCCCTGAAGCTACACAACTGCTGGAACGGCTCATTGATATAGCTTCTGATGAACTGGGAATGGACCCGGCAGAGCTAAGGCACAAAAATTTCTTATCTGAAGATGCGTTCCCGTTGACTACTCTTGGTGGAGCGAATTATGACTCTGGTGATTACGCTTTGGTGCTTAATAGGGTCCTTGAGGAAGCTGGGTATGATTCACTACTTGCTGATCAGGAGAAACGCCGTTTAGAAGGCGGATCTAGGCAATTGGGAATTGGGCTTTCAACCTATGTTGAGGTTACTGCTCCTGCTGGTCTCCATATGGAATACGGGGCTGTTGAGGTTAACGATGATGGCTCTGTTACCGCCCGAGTCGGAACGAGCGCTCATGGTCAAGGTCACATAACTGCCTTTTCTATGATCATTTCTGAAATGCTTGGCGTTGACATGGAAAATATTACAATATTACAGTCAGATACGGATGAAATTCCTCGCGGTCAAGGAACGATGGGATCTCGATCTTTACAAACAGCCGGTTCTGCTATCCATGTTGCGAGCGAAACAGTTCTTGAGAAAGCGAAAGAGTTGGCATCGCACCTACTAGAAGCAAGCGCTGATGACATAGTCGCTGGCGAAGGAGGCTTACATGTAGCTGGTGTGCCTTCGAACTCTCTTAGTTGGGCTGACCTTGCTCAGGCATCAAATGATGATGATAAACGACCCGATGGTATGGACTCAGGGCTTGCTCATGAACTCGACTTTGATGGAACTGATTCTACTTTCCCTTTCGGTGCCCACGTTGCTGTTGTTGAAGTTGATACGGAAACTGGTGGTGTTGAACTTCTCAGACACATAGCAGTTGATGATTGTGGGCGGATTCTTAATCCGATGCTTGTGACTGGGCAGCAACACGGGGGGATCGCCCAAGGAGTAGCGCAAGCATTATTTGAAAGCGTTTCCTATGATGAAGAAGGAAACCCAGTAACGGGTAATTTGATGGATTATGCGATGCCTTCAGCAGCTGAACTTCCATCTTTTGAGACTCATAACACGGAAACACCGAGTCCTAGGAACCCACTAGGGGCCAAAGGAATCGGCGAATCTGGAACAATTGGCTCAACTCCTGCCATTCAGAATGCTGTCGTGGATGCGGTTGCCCATCTGGGGGTACGCCATATTGACATGCCGTTAACTTCGATGAGTGTTTGGAATGCGATAAAGGAAAGTCAGAAGAGTTGATGGGTGACTCTTCGTTGACGAGTCAACGTGTTGAAATTATTGACTGCCTGCTCTCGTATACACGTGGCATTGATCGGTTAGATGAGGATTGTGTGATTGCTGCGTTCCATCCCGGTGCTGTTCTGCACAATTATGGCCCTGACCCGATGGTCATTGAAGAGTTCGTAACTTACGCTCTGCCTTCTCTTAGGAAACGATATGAGGCAACTCAGCACCGCGTTTCAAATATTCGAGTTGAGATGGATGACAAAAGGGCTCTTGTTGAATCATATGTTCTTGCTTTCCATGTTGAATCTTCTGATGAGGGAAAGAAGTTGCACACCTTCAACGGTCGCTACGTTGATGAATTTGAACGACGCAATGGGCATTGGAAGATAAATAAAAGATCTCTGCGAAATGATTGGTCAAAAGTTGAGAGCATCTCAGAAGAGATGGCAGGTAGTGACGTCTGGGCTAAGAGTTCTCGAGATAGGACTGACCCAATATATGATTGGTAGAGCCATTTAACGTGGTGGCTTGCCGTTCTCGAGTATCAGAAATTGATGATTCGGGTCTGTCGCTGGTTCTCTAGTTTCAGGTTCCCCTTTTTCTGGTTCTCCTTTAAGGAGATAAGACCCGTCGGAGGCGTATTGGATAATGTACGCTTTTCTTGTTTCTGTGGTGCGGTTCGGACCCGTCATATGTGGTGTTAGTGATGAGAAGATGACGATACTTCCAGCTTTTGCTTCAACAGGCATTGCGTTGGGGTGTTCGGTGAAACACTCGTAGCCGAGTGGCTCAAGGTAAGTATGGTTAAGAGTTCCGCTTTTATGAACGGATGGAACTATCCATGGGCAGCCATTATCCACGGTGGCATCAACGAGTGGCACCCAACAGGTGAGGTATTGCTGGGGTTGGACAAAGCCATACCCATTATCTTGATGCCATGGGAATCGGCGAGGTTTTTCAGTTTGCTTGTAAACAATCTGGTCCCAGTACAACCGCACATCTGGTCCGATCAGGTCATATGTGATATCTAAAAATATCTGATTTGAGACGAATGCGCGAGCGGTCTCATAGCGGGTGCTTGGGTGTATCCCGAAGATAATTGCTCCGGATTCAGCGATTGATAGTCTGCCTTCGTCAAGGGTTCTAAGAAACGCGTCGGTTTCTTCAGATAGTTTGTCTAATTCAACTGTTAATGCCTTAAGCTCCGTCTCGGTAACAGCATCTTCAATGACGACATAACCATTTTCGTTATATGAGTTGATCTGTTCACCGGTCAAGAAGCCGCTGCGCGGGGCAGCATCTATCCAATCAAATGCTTTATTCCATGGATGGAGATCCGTTAGGCTCATCCACCTGATGGTAGCGGTTCATAGGAGTTAGGTGCTTCTCCTTCAGGCCATTCCATGTAGATGTCTGATGCTGTTTCCCGGTCGAAGAGGACAATGTCTTCTTCGGGGACTTCACCTAAGAGGTAGCGTTGCCCTCCATCGGCGAAGAAATACATTCCTTCAGCAAGGGTGTCCGCTTCGTCAAGGCCTTCTTTGGTACTATCCCACCAGAAGACAGTGATGTCATCGCCACCAAAGAAGTCATATTCAAGTTCTGCTGGCCATCGGCCTGTGTGCCCCCATGAGAATGACGCTGATGTCAGTCCTGATGGAGTCGGGTCGGCGGTGTCTAAGGCTATTTTCCAGTTTTCATAGGTTAAATCTGGCCCGATGCCTTGAATGATTGGATAGAACGTAGCTGGCCATGGGTCTATGACTCCCAGAGAGTCATCGGCTGGTGCAGGTTCACCAAAGAACCACCTGTAACGGAAGGGAGCCCCGCTTACCGTTGGGTCAACCCGAGCAGTGAGAGTGGTGATACCAAAGGCGTTGGACCATTGTTCCTGATCATACGTCCGGGCGAAGATATTCGTATCTGCGAGAACACTGCCGATATGTACCCATTCGGGGTAGTAACCCTGAGCTGTTGCTTCGCGAGTGAAATCTCGTGGTGAAATAGGGTCGCCGGAGAACATCACTGTTGTAACTCCTGCTGCCTTGAATTTGGCAATGGCAGATGAGGCTTGCTCTTGAAGCGTTGCCGGATCAAGTGTAAATGCCACAGATTCGGTAATGTCCACTCCATATCCAGCGAGGTTGTCTTCAAAGCCTGCTTCATTTTCAACTGATGCTTCTCCGCTTTCAATCCATAGTCGACCAAAAACTCGAGGCTGGTTTTGGTAGTCAGCGTCACCGGCATATATAGCGTTACGCCCAGCTAGCTGATTCCCAACATATTCTGAAGCCAGCAGATTCGCTTGGACAGAACTCATCCCAAAAGCCCAAGCTAGGGGGTCGTTTTCGCGATAATACTCAATGCTCTGAGATGGCCCGCAACTCAAACAAGCTATACCACGTGAGACGAGTTCATCTTCAAATGCATTGGTCAAGGTCGGTCCGTTCCATACCATAAACGGGTCGTATTCTTCAGCTATCTTAACTGCGTCAGCACGTGCTGAAACGGCATCATTGATGAGACCCGTCCCCTCATAGAAGATTAGGTTGATTGATCTGCCATAGGTTTCGTAATAGGTTTCATAGTATTCCAGCATTCCGCGCAAACTTGCTTCAGCATCAGCGTTGGTGTCATCGTTTGATATCGGACCGGTGATGTAATCCAAGATGAAGTCATTTTCCATCCACCGCCAATAGACGATAGTAATTGAGTCTTCCGTCACTCCACGTGCGGTTGATCCACCATTGTCTCCCTCAAGTGGAGCGAAACATGCTGGCGGGTTTGAAGTCGGGAGTTTCAGTTGTCCTGTTTCTTCGTCGCAACGTTCGCCCCAGTCAATGTCGTCAACAATGCAGCGTGTAACTGCTTCTTCGTAGAACATCACCCCGGGTAGTAGATCATCTCTAGCATCTCCTGATGTTGGGCATTCATCAACTGCCGGAGTTGCTTCTTCCGTTGTTTCAGTTTCTGAACTTTCGGAGGTTTCTTCTTCAGACGCTGATGGACTTTGATCTTCGGATGTGTCTGAAGATGCGGATTGGGAAGAGTTGCTTGAGGATGAGGAGTTTGGTTCGGAAACTGTATCATCATCGCCTCCACCTCCGGACGCGACAATAATGATCACGACAATAGCTACCGCTACTATAAGCCCTAACGGACCCCATTTTTTCAACGTTGATGCGCCTGTGTTCTCCGCTTCTCCTTGAGCTGACCCCATCTCTACCCCCTGTTTATCTTATTAATAGGGACACTAGTACGCTTTCTGCACTTAGGGAACTAGATCTCCCCACTTCGTTGTATTGTTGCTTTTGAAGTGCCTAGATATGAGGAAATCACGAGAGGATCGTTAAGGACTTCTTCTGGGGTTCCTCTGGCAATAACAGATCCTTGGTCCAAAGCTATGAACCGGTCAGATATTTCTGAAAGGAGACCAATATCGTGTTCTATCACAACTAATGAGGATCCCATTTCTTCTCGGATTCGGCGGAGGACAGGAATAAGTTCTTCTGCTTCTCTTTGAGCTATGCCGCTTGATGGTTCGTCGAGGAGAACTACCAGTGGTCGGTGGGCAATTACACATGCGAGGTCTACCATGCGACGAGTTCCTGTAGAAAGCTCACCGATGAATTTGTTCTCGTATGCGTTTAATCCCATCACTTCAATGAGTTCCGCTACTTGCTTGGTTACGCGTTTTTCGCTTTCATAGGAACGTGGTAAGTGGAAGGCGGCCGATATGGGGTCGCGGGCAGACGTGAATCTTTCAAGAGCTACAGCAATTGTTTCTGCCACGGTCAGTGATGGGAAAAGTCTGGCGTCTTGGAATGATCGTCCAAGTCCGTAGCGGGCGCGGTCCGAAGGGCTAGAAGAAGTTATGTCTCGATTCATTAAGTGCACTGTTCCACTGTTGACCGGAACGAAACCACTCAGTAGGTCAAACAGTGTTGTTTTCCCAGCTCCATTGGGTCCCATGATCCCCACGATCTCTTTTTCTTTGACGCTGAAAGTGACTGAACTCACTGCTTGTATTCCTCCAAAACGGCGTGTGAGGGCTTCTGCTTGAAGGGCTATCTTGCCAGTGGCTTCTGATATGTCAGTAGCTGGTATCGGGGAAGTATCCACTTGGCTCAGAAATACAGATCTTAACAAGTCCGGTCTTTCTAGAAGATCTTTCGTGGAACCGCTAAATCGGATTTGGCCTTTTTCCATGAAATACGCTCGTTCGGCGATCGTTAAAGCAAGGTTGACGGATTGTTCCACTACGATCACAGCCGTTCCATTTTCCGCTATGCGTTTAATGACGGGAAGGAGTCGCTCAACGACAGCGGGTGCGAGACCTAGAGATAACTCGTCGATCATTAGCACTTTCGGTGCGCTGTGTAGCGCCATTGCTAAACCGAGCATTTGTTGTTGCCCCCCTGAAAGATTTGCTGCAGGTTCGTTCCACCGTTCTTGTATTTCTGGAAAGAGTCGCAACGATTCTTCTACTTCGATCACGTCAGTTTTTTCGTCACTGGCAGTAAGCCATTGAGAGGCTTCAATATTTTCTTTAACGGTGAGGCTGGGGAAAATTGCGTGACCGCCAGGGAGTTGCGCAATCCCTAAAGCTGCGATTTCATTTGGAGGTGCATGAGTGATATCTCGTCCGTCAAGGACAATCGCTCCTCTATCAGCTTCAGTAACTCCGGAAATTGCTTTCAGAAGCGTTGATTTCCCAGCGCCATTGGTGCCGAGAAGCGCTACGATCTCGCCCTCTCCAATATCTATATCTATTCCGAAGAGAACTTTGACTTTGTCGTAACTCACTTGAACATCGCGAGTGAGTAGGAGTTTGGCTTCACCTCGTTTCCTTGCCAAAGCAGCTTCGCTGCGCGCTCGAGCTGAAGCTCGAACCTGTTCAATATCCCTATTTATTCCTACCGCTGCTGAACTGATAATAAACATTCCAATTAAAAGAATCGGTGTCATCACCAACATTCCCTTGCGGATTCCCCAGTTATCCCCTACCCAACCGACAAGTGGGAGGGCAAAAAGTCCTGGTAATGCCCAAAGTGCCCCCATGCTGAATCCCATCGCACGAGCTCGCGGTGGTATCGCTAGAGAAAGTGCCGCTAATAAGCCAGGTCCAAGAATCGCGAATGAGAAGGTAATCAACGCGCTAAAGATCACTGCCATCCACACCGTAGGAGCTAATGCGAAACCAACAACGAACAGCGATGCTATTAAGGACGACAGTGCGAGCAAACGGAGGATCATTCCCGGATCACGGGAAACTAGTTTGACTCCGACAGTGGCCCCGACTGCTAAACCCAAGAGTTGTGCCGGTTCGACCGAAGCAGCAATAATTCCTCGAGCGCGTTCATCTAGTCCGAAAACATCTTCGTAGAAGAGCGATCCGAGTGTGCCAAAGCCGATAATTGCGACAGCGAGGAAAGGCATTGCGACAAAAATGCGTCGGAGAGTTTCTACTTTCCAGCAGAGCCGCCATGCTTCTGTCATTGATGGTGGCTCTTCTGCCATAGATGCTGCCTCTTCATCCGCACCTGCAGCTTCACGTTCGAATCGTCCACGGACGGGTTCTTTCAGACGTAACGCCAGAAACGCTAGAATAACAGTGGGGATAGCAAAGACCAGAAATGGGACTCTCCAACTAAAGTAGTACCCAAGCAGTCCAGCGAATAGGGCGCCGAGCATTACGCCTACTGCATTTCCTGCCCGATGAAAAGAAAAAGCCGCTGGTCGTTGATTCGGTTCATACCAGTCAGAAATCAACGAATTGTGTGTGGGATCTATAACCCCTTTGCCGATAGCTGAACCGGATCGCATAAAAGCCAGAAACACTATGTGTGTTGCTAATCCGGTCATGAATGAGAAAACAGCCCATGCCAGAGCTCCAATGATGGCTAAATGAACTCTGTTCATTTTGTCGGCTAAGCCAGCAATCGGTATCTGTAGTGCAAGCGCGAGGGCTGCCACGATGCCAAATAATGTCAAAAGTCCTTGGAATCCAAGGCCAAATTCGTCTCGTATCTCTGGGGCGAGAATCGCGAATGCTGTCCTATCGAGTTCATCTACTGCGTTGAGACCGAACAAGATAATCAATGGGTACGTGGGCCCGGAACCCACAACGCGGGTAAACCTAGCTTTCATTGTCTACCTCCACTGTCTTTGGTGGTGCGTCGGGTATCTGATCATCAGCTATCAAGCTTGGGACGTTAATATCACGTCGGAATGCGAACAGTGTTAAGAGCCAATCTCTGAAACGGTACAGGAGCGAACTGATACCTCCAGGAGCTATCAACAAGACAGTAAGTACGCCAAAACCTGTCGCGAAGATACTCCAGTCGCCGCGTAGCCACCAGATTGTTCCGAAGAGGAACAGTGACCCGATCATCGCCCCCATCGTGGATCCAATTCCACCTACGATTGCGGCGATAAATACTCTGATTGAATTCCCCAATCTATTTGTGGTCAAACCGCCGAAGGATTGCTGGTGGACCACATATAGTGCCCCAGCTGCCCCAGCGAAGAACCCAGCAATGGCAAAAGCCATTAATTTAGCTTTCATAACACTGACTCCATATGCCGCGACACCTTGTTCATTATCACGTAAGGCCACGAGCACTCTGCCGGTTCGACTCTGGCGTAAACCATGCACTGCTCCCAAAGTAAGGAGAAGTGCGACTACTGTGACGAAATAGATGCCGCGGCTTGACGTATAATCAATCCGCCCAAGTATCGGTAATCTGTCTACTCGCTCAGAATTAGATGGCAACCAATCAAAAAACCTACCATTGAGAAAATAACTCATCATTGCAAGTTCAAAAGCAAAAGTGGTCACAGCAAGGAACAACCCTCGGATACGGAGTGCAGGTAACCCAACGAGCAAGGAGAGCAACGCTCCAAAGACTCCTGCAAAGATGACTGCGGGGATAAGATCCAGATTCCATTCAATGATCATTTTGGCCGCGATAGCTGCTCCAGCAGCAAAGAAAGCCATTTGCCCCAACGATATCTGACCACCCCACCCAGTAAGGACTACAAGTGAAATCATCACGATTGCGTAAACAAACAAAGATGAGATTCGCAAAATAGTCACGATTCCGAACCAGTAAGGAATCATGATTAGGAATGCTGCGAAAAGTAAAATAATGACTACCTTGCCTATTCGCACTTCCTTAAGTGATCTGAGCTCAGGTGGGATAGGTCGAGTCTCACCCATTGACAGAGTTTCACGTAGGTTGTCGAAACGCGAATACGTTTGCCGTCGGACTATCAACGCCAAAAGAATAACTCCAGCGCACATTGCTGCCATCAGAGCATTCGAGCGCATCGGGCTACCCGAATTCCACATGATCCCCTGCTGGAGGACCCCTAGGACCACAGAAGTTGCTAGGACGGTTTTTAGGTCAGTTAATTTTCCTACGACTGCAGCAGTCAATGCGCGAAGGAAGAACAGAACCCCCAACTGTCCACCTACTGGAAGTCCGTAAATGCTAGAACGAAGAAACAGCGCCAAGAACGCTAGAACCGTTGCAAGTGACCAAACAAAGCTTTGTAGCCGCCTAACTGGTATCCCTAACATTCCTGCTCGGTCGAAATCTTCTGCGATCGCCCGTATACCGACCCCAATACGTGTGCGATGGAGTAGAAGTCCAACAGCCATGAGTACGAGCGGAACGATAATAACGACGATGACATGGTTGTCATTGAACCGAAATTTATCAAAATCAAATTGTATATTCAGTGGCGAATCTATCCGTTGTGATGTCACTCCGCTACCCCACCAGTCCGGCATAAGTAGAGCGCATAATACTAAGATTTGAGCTAGCCCTAACGTTGCAACTGTCAAAATGAGGCGCGGGCTTCGAGAGAATCGGCGAATAACCAGAAATTCTGAACTCACCCCGAGAAGTGCTGCTGCCGCGAGCCCTATAGCGAAAGCGGCGATATACGGAAACCCGGACTCTACTATGAGCATAACGCTAAGCACGGTTGGCAAAAGTCCTAGTTCCCCTTGCGCGAAGTTCAAGACCCGATTTGACCGGTATGTCAGAACTATACCTAGAGCGACGAGGCTCGTTATTAAACCTAGGACTACCCCCTGTAGGACACCCCCGTACGGAGTTCTCCAAAAAACCTGTTGAATAGCAAGGAGAGAAATTGGAGGAATCAACCATGAGTATGATCCCGATCTGTAAAAATCTTTTAGTTGTTCGGTTTTCATTTCCCCCCTTCGCCCCGACTATTTCCTACTTTGCGGCTTTAAGGAACCATTTCTTTCACCTAGTTTTCGTTTTTTTCTTCTAAGTATTTCTGTGCTGATTTTGCTGCGTCTCCGTCTAGTCCAGCTGCAGATATAAGCACCTCTCCGATCCATGCGTTCTGCGTTGAAGCAAGATTTTCGGCAGCGCTGTGAATTTGCCGTTTTGTTGTCTGTATAACGGATTGAGGGCGTTTCTGTACAGCTATTGCTAGCTTGGTTGCCTCTTCTCCTAGATCTTTCGTGCCAACGACTCGATTTAAAAACCCGATTTTTTTTGCTTCTTCAGCACTGAATGGCCTGCAGGTCATCACTAATTCTCTAGTCATGGCAGGACCAATTTCGCGAACCAGCCGTGGTATCCCTCCCCAAGCTAGTGGAATGCCGAGATCTACTTCTGGAATGGAAAATGTTGTGTTTGTGGCGGCGATTCGAAGATCACATGCTCCGACAAGGACCACCCCACCTCCAATGCAATGGCCGTGAATTGCTGCGATTGCAACTGCGTTCATGTTCTCTATTGAATCAGCCATTTGTTTCCCAAGCGCTGCCCCGTTTCTGCCATCTTGACTCCCATTGGCGAATTCACGGAGATCAAACCCTGCAGAAAAAGCCCTACCCTCTCCTGTAATGATCACGACAGGCGTATTTTGCTTGTCAAACCATTTCGTTGCCTCGCTGATTTCTTGCAACGTTTTAGTACCCAACGGGTTAAGTTTCTTAGGTTGATTGAGAGTTAATTTCCCAATACCTTCCTCAATGGCGACGGTAAGTGTTTCAAATTCCATTCGCCCATGTTGTCATAGTCCTTGGATTAGCACCATATAATAGGTAATGATTATGGTCCTAGTGGTCGACCTTTTGCTGGACGATCAAATGATCCTCGGCGGTAGGGACTTGTTTGCATCCGCATGGTTTCAGCATCAATGACTTGAGTTCCGTTGTATACACAGATACGTTCAATGATTTTCCATTCTTCACCTCTTTTTTCGTACCGGTCAAGGTAACGACCGAACCAGGTGTCAACGGTATTGGTGTTTTCTCGGCAAAGGTGTGAGATATTGTAGATTTCACCTCGGGCATGTGTTCCGCCTTCATCTAATTCTATTTGATGATTGTAAATGGAATGCATGGTCCACTTCCAGCGAAGGTGAGCTTTCATGCAGTGATCCACGAATTCGTGGGCATTCCCTACGAAATTACCATGATCATCTGTCGCTTCGGGCCAGTACGCTGACTTCATCGCCTCGGGGTCTAATCGGTCAACTCCGTAACAATAACGCATCGCTGCGTCACGGATCTGTTCACGGTCAGATAATTGTTCAATGGCATAGGACATTGTTCCTCCAATAACTCTTTTCATGTTCTCTTCCATAATTACATTTCAAAAGCCGACGTCAAAATTCTGTTTTGGTTATCCTGTGCTTGTGGGGAAAAAATCGACACCATTCTTGTCTTTATATATTCTATGCGCTTTGGTTGTTTTCAGTGGGTGTGGTCCAAGCACCGAAACTGGATTAGAGGCGGAAAGTGTTACTGTTGGCGAATCGCGAAAAGAAACCCCTACTGCCGTTGCTGAACCCACCACTGTTCAAGAACCTCAGGAAAGTGAAACGCAGGAAATGACCGAAGAAAACTCCCAAGAAGAACAGGAAGAAGAATATGTAGTGGCGTTCCGGTTCCCGAACGAGTGGGCCAGCGCTGACGGGTTGGGTGAGGGTATTCTCCAACCGTTGGGTGACGCTGCCTTACCCACAGGGTTCGTTGAAGATGAATACCTTGTCTCTGGCCAAGCCGTTTCATACGTATCAGAGGGTCCAGTAACTACTGATGGTTTCTGGACAGTAACAGAAGACAGTACAGCTGCGTATAGAACTCGTATGATTTTCCGCTATCCTCCAGCGGAACAGTTCAGCGGCGTGGTAATCGTTGAATGGTTCAATGTCACCGCTGGGGTTGACAATAGTATTGACTGGTCATACCTGTCGGAAGAAATCGGTAGGTCAGGGCATGCCTATGTTGGAGTTTCCGCACAATATGTGGGAGTTATGGGAAGAGATACTGGCCGGATACCTCAAGGGCTCATCGACACTCGGGGATTGCCCGTACGGGACCCGGCACGATACGGAGACCTTGTCCACCCAGGCGACGCATACTCATTTGATATTTTCTCCCAAGCCGCAGTTGCGAGCTTGACGATTCTGGCCTCTCCCGAATACGGCCTTCCGGCTACTAGCGTTGTCGCTGCAGGGCAATCGCAATCAGCAGGATTTCTCACGTCCTATTTGAATGCTGTACATCCACTGGTCGATATTTTCGACGGGTTTCTGATTCACGGGCGAGGTGACGGAGCGCCCAATCCATCAGTGGAAAGTTCCCTTGAGAATGTGCTGATCCGCACTGATGTGAATGTCCCAGTGTTGATTTATGAAACTGAAACTGATTTAACTGTGCTTGAATATGCAAATGCCCGACAGGAAGACGCAGACAATATTCGTACATGGGAGGTCGCTGGAGCTGCGCACGCTGATACCTATTCAATTACTTACCCTCGTGGATTCCCACGGCAAGCCAGCATAGGTGCAGCTCTGGGCTGTGATGGGCTGATTAACGATGGACCCCAGCATGAAACCCTTCAAGCAGCATTGCATCATTTCATAACATGGGTTAGAGAAGGTGTTGTTCCACCAGTAGCACCACGTATCGAAGTATCGATGGAAGGTGGGCTAGAGATTATCCGCGATGAAATGGGTATAGCAATCGGTGGCGTCCGGACACCACCTGTAGAAGCCCCTCTTCGAATTCTCATTGGAGACCCGGGGTCATCTGAAGGGTTCTGTTTTCTCTTCGGGCAAACGTTCGATATTGATTTAGAAACACTCCAAGGCATGTACCCGTCGTTGGGCTCCTACGTCGAAGCGTTAGAAGCAGCCGCTGATGAAAGCGTTACCAATGGGTGGCTTCTTCAAGCAGATGCTGAGATCATGATTGAAGAAGAAACAGAGCGTGCCATATCTTTCGGGCTTCTAGAATAGAGAAGATGAACACATACTTTTATAGAGCCGACTTTCCATGGATCCCCTTCCCCACCTCTTCTTCATCTAGGATGCGGTCAGGAGTGTAATGGAAGAAAAACAATCTCGAATCAAAAGTTTCAAAACCAAACTAACCTCGATAAAAGACAACCTAGAAAAACGGGCAGAAGATCATAGCGGTGAACGTTTCTCAACCCTTGATGAGAACCCGTTTGATATCAGAAATAGGAACAAGCGTTTCTCCACGTACCGATCAGAGATCATTCATGGGGTTATGCTCAAACCCCTTGATGAACTACTTGAACGTGAATCACGTGGAGAGGGAAACGATGACGGTTTGCTGAGTGGTTTCTGGAGTTTCAAAGACGACGAAGACCAAGAAGAAGATCTCTCTGATGAAGACGATGATCAAACTTGAAATAACGATCGAATACTGTGTCCCTTGAGATTATTCAAGCGATGCCGTGCGCGTCACCCAAGAACTCCTCTCCTATTACCAACACGAAATGGCATCACTTACCCTCATTCCTGGCGACAAAGGTATCTTTGACGTGAAAGTCAATGAAACCCTCATCTATTCCAAGCACAAGATGGGGCGGTTCCCTGAACCCGGAGAGATCATCTCCCAGTTCAAAACTATTTAAGTGTTGTTCCATTGTGAGGATTAGCGAGGATTATCTTTTGGAATGGCTACTTTCGATTCTTTTGATTAGGTTTTCGCATATACCTATAAGGAGTTGATATGCCTCATTACATGATTACTGGTTCATACAATGCCGATGGAGCGAAAGCTTTGATAGCGGAAGGTGGAAGCGCCCGACTAGAACAGGCTAAAAGTTTGATTGAGTCACTTGGTGGCACGCTAGAAGCAATGTATTTCGCTTACGGCCAAGATGATATTGTCGGAATCTGCGAAATGCCTGATGCTGCTTCAGCAGCGGCAGCTTCGTTAGCTGTTTCCTCTTCTGGAACAGTCAACGTTCATATGACACCGTTACTTACAGCCGATGACCTAGACGCCGCTTCAGGAATTGTTAGCGGAGCTTCGTACCGAGCTCCTGGAAGTTAAACCTTCCCCACTATTCATGTGTGCGCTTTGATGTACGCTACGAGATTTGGTAAATACCCAGAAAAATAAAGCTGGGTTGTATTCTGTACGCATTACCTGTTTTAGGAGAAAAAATGATATTCCATGTAACTCATACCCATAACGAATTAACATGCCCGATCCATGACCCAGAAACCTTACTTAACTCATTTGGAAAAGCACTTGAGTCTCTTGAGAACGAAAGCGTGAACATTATCGGTGCGTGGGTTGATGGTCCTGGCCACCAATTGTTTTTCGTAATTGAAACCGACTCAGCTGATGCTATCCACAACGGTCTTAAACCCATCATTGACCGAGGCACCGCCCGCATCCAACCCGTAACCGATATGCAAGCCCGCATACAAGATATCGCTGCTGGTAATTAACGGTATTTTGACATGAAAATAAAAACACCCGCTACCACGTTTCCCCAGAGGGTGTGAAGTGAACGTAGGCATTCTCACCGGTGGTGGCGACTGCCCAGGTTTAAATGCGGTAATCCGCGCGGTTGTGCGGAAAGCTGAAAAGCACTACGAAGACACAGTTGTCGGTTTTTTTGATGGGTGGAAAGGCATACTTGAAGAAAACTACGAGGAGCTCACCATTGAAAAAATGCGTGGAACACTCCCCCGCGGCGGAACGGTGCTGGGAACGACACGCGATCACCCCTACATGTTCGAAGATGGTCCCCAACGAATAAAAGATGTCTGCGAGAAGATGGGTATAGATGCCGTCATTGTGATCGGCGGCGAAGGAACATTGTCATGCGCTTTGGAACTACACAACGATCAGATAACAAACATTATTGGCGTCCCTAAAACTATTGACAATGACATTGAAGCAACAGAAATGACTTTTGGGTTCTCCACCGCCGTCGAGATAGCAACCGAAGCTATCGATCGTCTCCATACGACAGCTGAATCCCATGACCGAGTAATGGTGGTGGAGGTTATGGGGCGCCACGTTGGGCACATAGCTACATGGTCAGGCATCGCCGGTGGTGCCACAATCGTGTTGATTCCCGAAGAGAAATTCAATATAGATAACGTCGCTGAATCTCTAAAACGCCGCCATGATGCTGGGAGATACGCTTCAATCGTTGTTGTAGCCGAAGGTGCAGTACCAGAAGAAGGAACCCTTAATTTGCCAAAACCAGAAGTCGACAGATACGGCCATCAACGCCTCGGCGGCATTTCCCAAATCATCGCTTCGGAAATTGAGAAACGAACTGGCTTTGAGACACGGGTAACTGTCCTAGGTCATGTCCAGCGCGGCGGCACACCCAACCCATATGACCGTGTCCTTGGAACCCGTTTTGGAATAGCTGCCATTGACGCCGTACATAATAAGCAGTTTGGGAACATGGTTGCTTTACAAAATGGTTCTATTGAAACAGTACCTCTCCAAGAAGCGGTCGGTTCATTAAAAACCGTTTCACCAAAGCTATGGGGAACTGCAAAAAACTTTTTTGCCTGAAATATTCGCTCTATCAGACATAACCACAGCGCATTTCACCGGGATCATGAACAAAGAATTGTCTATGGAACCTATACCGGTTGATGATTCAACGCCGATTCTGTTAGAGCATCACCCGCTATTCTTGTATGCCACATGCGTCGCTGTTCTGTCATATCATATGAGGTTGCTCGATGCATGAGACATCGGTTATCCCACACCACAGTGTCCCCTGGTCTCCAGTCGTGGTAGTACATTCGGTGTTCTTGACAGGCGTATTCATTTAACTCATCAAGAAAAACTTGGGATTCTTCCCTAGTCATCCCAATGATGTCATGGGCGTGTCGGCCAATAATCAAATTTTTCTTCCCAGTGACTGGATGCTCTTTAACTAAAGGGCGGAGAGAAACATCGTGGTCGTGAAATCCGTAATAATTGTATGTGCCATCTTCATTTCGTTCGTTTGGTAGGTACCCGTCTCTACCTTGACTGTAATAATATGAATGGTAGGCCTGCATGCCTCCTACCTGTTCTTGCGTTGTTTTGTCCAGAGATTCGTAGGCATCTCGCAGATCAACCCATCCGGTAGCTCCACCTGAACTCGGAACTATTTCAGCACTGAAGACAGCTGCTTTGGCTTGAATTGGCATGTAGGTACTGTCGTGGTGCCATCCCTCATTTCCTCGCAGCACCTTCACAACGTCATCGGTGACTTTATGATGGATTTTTTCTCCTTTTCCTATATTTGAAATAGCGGTTCTTGGAAATTCTAGACCTCCGAAACGTAAAGCAAATTCGTCCTGCCCTTCAGAGGAAAGAAACACGGATGGGAAAATAAGTAAGGCCCGATCAATCCATTGTCCATAGAGCCGATCCCATGTTTCGTTGTCTAGATTTTCAAGATCTACACCAGTAATGACTGATCCGAATGTTTTCCCTTCCAAATGCTGCACCTGCATCGTTTAACCTCCGCTTTCATTCAAGTATTCCACAAATTCAAAGCTCTCCGAAAATGGTTCCGCACGCAAAGATTATTCTCCCAAGCGTGCACGCTGTACCAGCATTCGAGAAAGGCTAAAAACCTTTTAAACCAACCTTAGGATCTCAAGTTGGCACTTCGCGTTCTGTAACGTTACAAAGCGTGCTTTCCGGCAAGGAATCCAAATACCATGCAGGGTCCTAATGTTCCACCTGCTCCTCCATATGCCATTCCCATCGCTGATGCCATCACATTTCCAACTGCGTATAGTCCATGGATGACATTTCCATTTAAATCCAATACTTGAGCATTACTGTCTGTGAGCGGTCCCCCTTTGGTACCTAATGCGCCGGGTCTTACCTGAACCGCATAGAAAGGCGGTTTATCTATTGGCCCTAGTGTCGCAGCGGGAGTTCGTGTTCCATCGCCCCAGTGAGTGTCATTGATGCTCTTCCCCCGGTTAAAATCGGTGTCGTTAAGATCTTCAACTTGAGCATTCCATCTATGTACGGTCTCTTCCAGTTCGAACCCATCGCAACCAATAATGTCAGCTAGCTCTCCTAAGGACTGGGCGCTGGTCAACCAGTAAGGGACAGGTCCTTCTCCCCGATACTTGCATAATCCGTATCTCACAAGGTACTCCTGATCAAGTACCATCCATGCCGGAATATTTACATAGCTGAAACTGCCAGCGTCTAATTGATGGAATGCTGCGCCAAAAGCGTTGTAGTTCGAAGCTTCGTTGGCGAATCTTTTCCCACTGGAATTCACCATAATACATCTGGGGTTCACGCGTTCACGGTTAACCATCCATGGAATCAAATTTTCATCTTCATCCGTTATGTCAATTACAGGTACCCACCATGCCTCTTGCATGTTTCCTAATGCCGCCCCTGCACGCATTGCCATTTTCAAGCCATCGCCCGTGTTGGTTTCTATTGAGACCGGCCTTTCCAGTGGGCCACGTATAAAGTTCTGAACTAAATCTGCGTCCCATTCAAACCCCCCAGTTGCGATAATAACTTTCTCAGCTTTTACTTCATCTACCCCCGATGCTGTATTAAATCTAACTCCCTCCACTACCCCTTCATTAACAATTAGCTCTTCAGCTTCATAGTCAGTTTCGATATGGATTCCGAAATTTAAGCACGATTTCACAAGTCGCCCTATAAGAGATTGCCCGCACCCTCTTAAGTTCTCAGAAGCCCGTTCCTTAACTAACCCTCTTGGTATTCCTGTAGCTGCACCTCTTCCAAGGGTTGTTTCATTCATAAGAAGGTAAGGAGACATTTGTTTACTTTGACTTATTAAATCCGCCCATTCACCTAATTCATTGAATGAAAAAAGCGGGCATTCCAGTGACCTACCTCCGGTACGGTTCCCTCCTGGATTCTCTGGGTGATAGTCAGGAAAATCCTCAACAATGCCAAAGATTACTTCCGTATTCGTTTCAAACCATTTAACCATTTCAGGTCCTTGATCTACATACGTTTCGATCATTTCTCTTCTCATACGACCATGTGATAGTGATTCGAGGTATTCGAGTGCGATTTCCCTCGAATCATGAATTCCTTGTTCAGCCATGTGGTGATTTCTCGGAATCCAAATCATTCCTCCAGACATCGATGATGTCCCACCCAACACTCCGGCTTTTTCGAAGATACCTACTTTGCCCGCTCCATGGCCTGCTGCCGAAACAGCGGCCGACAACGCAGCCGCACCTGAACCTAGAACTAAAACATTGAAATCATCCATAGACAAAGACTAGGAGTGTTTAGATTCCTTACCAAAACCTCTATTTAGAAACAATTAAATTTCGCTATGTGCACCTACCGGCTAATGACTTAAATACTAACTATGCGAAGACCCGATGTACCAACTGTTCCGCCGTGCTTCTTCCCATTACCTAAGAAGGAATCTTCTACTCGGGTGGATAGGTCTGCACACCACCGATTTCTACTCTTTGTCGACGAAGACGCATGGCAGCTATTTTCCACTCACCTTTTTCACAGCGATAAGTTTCCTCATACCAGCCTGTGCCCCAGAGTTTCCCCATTCCGCTTTCTTTGGAAAACCAGATGTGATCTTCCATTGCCCAAACACCTTGAGCACTGACAGCACTAAGGATTTTGATTTCGTTCATGTGACCGTGGTGGACGGAAATAGCGTCTTTGAGAATCGGTGCCAGCATGTTTACATACTCGTCGCTCCCTACAATTTCGGTTCCAGGTCCGGTATCGTCAGTCGTATCAATTAGCACGTCTTCCGTGAAGACAGAACGGTACCCGTCCCAATCTTTCTGATCCATACATCGGAAATAGCGGGCTTTGAGTTGTTTGATCTGTTCAATAACTCCAAGGTCAGTGGTCATGGTCCTCTTTAAAGTCGTTCAATAATCGTTCCGGTTCCAAGTCCACCACCGCAACACATACTAATCAGGCCTAATCGGCCATTTGATCTGTGGAGCTCATGCACGGTTTTGGTGATAAGGAGAGGACCGGTAGAGCCTAAAGCATGACCAATAGCTATTGCGCCCCCATTGGGATTAACGCGATCGTCTATCTCTATTCCCAGTTCTTTTGCCCAAGCCAACACGACAGCAGCAAACGCTTCATTAATTTCAAAGATGTCTATCTCATCGGTCGTCTTCCCTGAATCCGCTAAGAGTTTTTGGGTAGCAGGTATCGGTCCAGTTAACATCAACGCGGGGTCACTACCTACTAGACATGAACTAACAACTTTTGCGAGTGGAGTGAGGTTGAGTTCCTTTGCTTTTTCCATACTCATGACCAGCAGAGCCGATGATGCATCCGCTAGTTGGGAAGCTGTTCCTGCAGTATGAAATTTTGCTGGTTCATCAAAATATCCAACTCCGGCTATTGGTTTGAGCTTTGTTAGTCCCTCGTATGTCGTTTCACGAAGGCCCTCATCCCGGTTATGGATTTCTGTTCCATCTCCATGAACGTCAAAGGGGATGATTTGCCCATCAAATCTTCCTTCTTCCCATGCGGTCGCTGCACGATTTTGTGAACGTACGCCGAAATGGTCTAATTCTTCTCGATTTAGTTGCCATCGTTCCGCTATACGTTCCGCTCCTTCAAGTTGATTAGTTGGGTCGTAGAGTTCTTTGTAACGATCTGTATATCGCTCACCAAGATAGGCTTCTCCTGCATCATTTATCGGTATTTGTGATGCCATGGGAATATGCGACATTGATTCAACGCCGCATACAACTACAATTTCAGCCATCCCAGATGAAATTAAGGAATGAGCCCATGTGTTGGCATGCTGGCCAGATCCACACTGCGTGGATGTAGTGGAAGCTCCTACATGTACGGGTAACCCTGCAGCTAACCATGAAGTTCTGGTGACATTATTTGCTTGTTCACCTACTTGAGCAATGCATGCCCCTGCTACATGATCAACTGTTCCGGGGTCAACATTGTTTCTATCAAAGAGAGATTGGAGCACGTTACCAAGCAAGTCGGTCACATGGAATCTTGATAGTCGGCTTTTCGGTTTAGCTGTGGCAGAACGTACCGCATCTACAATCACCACATCACGATCGTCATACATCTTTTCCTCCCAATTCCGAAGCCCCTCCATTATATTCTGAAAACAGAATTCATGACTCCTGATCTAGCGGAAGCATGCCCGAATATAAGGGAATGGTTGTTTTGTACTAGGTTAAGAGTTCTAGTGCCTGTGCCTCTATGATTCATTTTCACAACCAAGAGTTCTAGAAGGTCATCTAGGTTAAAGCGGATAAGGTTGCGCCAGTTTCTTGGGCAGAAGCGGAACTCTTATGTCATCTGAAGGTAGATTGATAAAATGATTTCACTATCGAAACCAATCATTGGCGAGGATGAGAAACAAGCGGTCATGCGAGTGCTTGACAGTGGGATGATTGCACAAGGGCCAGAAGTTGAAGCTTTTGAAAACGAGTTTTCTTCTTTAGTTTCTGATCACCATTGTGTTGCTGTAAATTCTGGCACTTCAGCGCTTCACCTTGGTTTGCTCGCCGCAGGAGTTGAGAGCGGAGATGAGGTTATTATCCCTTCATTCACTTTTGCTGCAACTGCGAACGCCGTGAGCCTGTGTGGGGCTACACCGGTTTTTGTGGACATAGACATT
Source organism: Acidimicrobiales bacterium (assembly GCA_030740795.1). GTDB lineage: Bacteria > Actinomycetota > Acidimicrobiia > Acidimicrobiales > UBA8592 > UBA8592. The sequence continues at coordinate 28,944 of JASLWO010000030.1, forward strand.
GATACGTTCACCGTTAACCCAGAAGCAGTAAATGCTGCCATAACTGGAAAAACGTCAGCTATTATGCCGGTCCATCTTTATGGGCATCCAGCAAGAATGGACTCCATTAGTGAAATATGTGAAAAGAATGGGTTGCTGTTGCTAGAAGATGCTGCACAAGCTCATCTCGCGACATTCCAGTCTAAACCTGTTGGTACTTTTGGCACTACAGCCTTCTCCTTCTACCCGACTAAGAATATGACGAGTGGAGAAGGTGGGATGATCGTTACCTCTGATTCGGATATAGCGAGGAAAGCAAAACTGCTTCGAAACCAAGGTATGGAAAAGCAGTATGAAAATGAAATTGTTGGCTTTAATAACCGTATGACCGATATTCATGCCGCAATTGGACGGGTGCAACTTGCTAACTTGCGTGACCGTACCGCTATGAGAAAAAAGAACGCTGAATACTTCAATAGAGAGTTGGATACAGTCACCACGCCTTTCACACATCATGATGCAAGTCACGTTTATCACCAGTACACAATCAGAACAAACCAAAGAGAATCACTGATTGAGCTTCTCATCAAAGAAAAGATTG
>JASLWO010000031.1 GCA_030740795.1 Acidimicrobiales bacterium
GAGGGGGGCCATCATCGAAAACATGACCTAAATGGGCTCCGCAAGTTGCACACACAGCTTCCGTTCGGGTCATCCCATGTGATCTATCAACCACTCTCTTGATAGATTTCGTTTGCAGAGCTTCGTAGAAACTTGGCCAACCCGTTCCAGAGTCAAATTTAGTAGCACTTGAAAAAAGTTGTGTGTGGCAAACGATGCAGTGATATGTGCCTTCCGCCTTTGTATCCCAATAACAACCGGTAAAAGCTCGTTCCGTTCCTGCGTGCTGGGTGACATGAAACTGCTCATCTGAAAGTCTTTTACGTATCTCAGATTGGCTTTCCTGCTCATTCGTCATAAGTACTCCTAATTAAATCCATACGAATATAGAAACCAAACTAGGGGCTGAATGAAGGAAACACTGTTTTTTCCAACAAATCCTTGACCGAACAAGCGTTCGTAATTACAATGATGTAATAATAAGTAAATGTCATACCCCCGACTTAGGGTTAGCAACGTATAGCCAGAGGCAATAAAAAGTTAAATCTCTAAAAAATAAGGTGAAAAAATGGATAATGAAAAAGCATTAGGTCTAGCGCTAGATCAAATCACGAAACAATTTGGTGAAGGCGCAGTAATGAAAATGGGTGAGAAGGCGACAATGAAAATAGAGTCGATCCCTACCGGAGCTTTAGCTCTTGACCTTGCTCTAGGTGTGGGTGGTCTCCCACGAGGGCGAGTTACGGAGATATATGGGCCAGAATCCTCTGGAAAGTCAACATTGGCCACCCATGTAGTGGCGGAAGCTCAACGAAATGGTGGGATTTGTGCGTACATTGATGCAGAGCACGCGATGGACCCCGTTTATGCGAAAGCTATTGGAGTCGATGTTGATGAACTTCTCATTTCTCAGCCAGATACTGGCGAACAAGCTTTGGAGATCGTAGATACACTCGTCCGCTCAGGAGCGATTGATGTCATTGTAATAGACTCGGTTGCTGCCCTTACCCCTCGGGTTGAATTAGAAGGAGAAATGGGGCAAAGTCACGTAGGGCTGCAAGCTAGACTCATGTCCCAAGCCCTACGTAAACTAACGAGTAATTTAAACAAAACTAAAACTATTTGTATTTTCATCAATCAACTTCGAGAGAAAATAGGAGTGATGTTTGGATCTCCTGAAACGACTCCTGGCGGACGAGCATTAAAATTCTACTCTTCTATTCGTCTTGATATAAGAAGGATCGAATCTCTTAAGTCAGGTGTAGAGATAGTAGGGAACAGAACCCGAGTAAAGGTCGTTAAAAACAAATGCGCTCCTCCCTTTAGACAAGCTGAATTCGACATAATGTACGGTAAAGGGATCAGTAGAGAAGGTTCCCTGCTTGATACTGGCGTAGATATGGACATTGTCACAAAATCAGGTGCCTGGTACACCTATGAAGGTGAACAACTCGGACAGGGAAGAGAGAACGCAAAAGTTTTCCTAAGTGAAAATCCGGAAATTATGATGGAAATAGAAAATAAGATATGGGCTATCGTAAATCCTGAAAACGAAAATGAAGATTTCGCTGAAGCGGATGATGAACCTATATCAATAGAAGAATAAATTCTCTATCTTCTTCAATTGTAGGTAGAGCATTTGCCTCTACCCTGTAGTTGATGACGAAAAGATACACAATCCAAACTTTTGGGTGTCAAATGAATGAACATGACTCCGAAAAAATATCTGGACTCCTTGAAGATGCTGGCCTTCAACGTGTTACTCAGCCAGAATCAGCGGATGTGATAGTTGTAAATACTTGTTGCATCAGAGAGAATGCTGATAATAAATTTTATGGACATCTCGGAAATCTCAAAAACTTAAAGGAAGTTAACCCCTCACTAAAAATACTGGTTGGCGGGTGTCTCGCTCAGAAAGACCGAGAAATAATTCGTGATCGGGCAGATCACGTGGATGTCGTCTTCGGAACACATAATTTGGATCGGATAGTTAAACTTCTAGCTCAAAGTGAAAAAGGTCCAGTAGTAGAAATTATTGACGCTGTATCAAACGAATTTGATTCGTTCGGGAATGACCCACTTCCGACTCGTAGGGAAGTCTCATATGCGGCATGGTTGACAATTCAAAGCGGATGTGACAATGCGTGTGCATTTTGTATTGTTCCTCAAGTTCGGGGTCCCGAAGTAAGTAAACCATTTGAGAATCTATTACAAGAAGCTAAGGATCTGGTGTCTGATGGAGTAGTTGAGATTACGCTTCTGGGCCAGAATGTAAACAGCTATGGTCGGGACCTGACGCTTAAACTCCGTTCACAGAATCCTAGCGCCATAGACAAAATTGTTGCCGGAACCGAATGGGCTTCTAGTAATAAGCGAAAACCCAGACCCCTCTTTGGAGATCTTCTTCGGGCTATAGGTGAAATCCCCGACATTAGAAGAGTGCGTTACATAAGTCCTCATCCCAAAGATCTACGTGAAGAAGTAATGTATGCGATGGCAGAAACTGAAAGTGTTTGTGAGCACCTTCATTTCCCACTTCAATCAGGAAGCGATCGAATCTTGTCAGCCATGCATCGAGGGTACACGGCAGAAAAATATTTACATAGACTTGAACAGGCGAGAGCGATAGTACCCGACCTTGCAGTAACAACAGACATAATTGTTGGCTTCCCAGGGGAGACTGAGGAAGATTTTGAAGAAACTCTTGCAATTGCGGCTCAAGCTGAGTTTGACAGTGCTTTCACTTTTGTTTTCTCTCCAAGACCAGGTACTGAAGCTGCAGATATGACTGATTCGTTTTGCGATCCAGAAGTTGTAATAGAGCGGTATGAACGGCTTAGAACCGTTACACAAAGATCCGGATTGGTAAAACATCAAGAGCGAATCGGAAAGGTAGAAAAAGTAATTATTGAGGGTCGGAGTAAAAAAGATCCAACGTTACTTTCGGGAAGAACGAGGCAAAATAAGTTACTCCATTTCTCAGCATCTGGACTGCTAGAAGGAACTCTAGCTCTTGCAAGGGCGACATCGGCCGCCCCAAATTACTTAATGGGTGAATTGATTGAAGTAGTAGAAAAGCCGCGAAGAAAAACCCGAATTCCCGTGGTAGCTGGGTGAGCGAAATCAGCATTTCTCCTTTTCTAGCTGTTGTTGGCACAACAGCGTCTGGGAAATCATCTGTAGCGATGGAATTGGCTAAAAGAGTTGAGAGACTAGAAATTATTTCAGTTGATTCAATGCAAATATACCGAGGTATGGATGTGGGAACAGCAAAACCGACCAAGGAAGAATTAGATCTAGTCCCTCATCACATGATTGACATTGTTGATCCAAGTGAAGAATATACGCTAAGCGAATTCCAAATGGAAGCACATAAAGCTCTAAAGGATGTCGAAGAAAGGTCTGCGAATCCGGTTTTGGTGGGAGGGACCGGACTCTATTTGCGAACAATCGTGGATGAATTGACAATCCCGGGGCAGTATCCGAAAGTGCGAAGCGAAATAGAAGCCGAACTAGATACAGCTAAATTGTATGCGAAACTAACTGACTTAGATCCTTTGGCAGCCTCCAGAATGGAAAAGAATAACCGTCGGCGAATTCTTAGAGCATTAGAGGTGACTGTGGGGAGTGGAAAAGAATTCTCAAGTTACGGACCTGGTCTTATAAAGTACCCAAAGACAAAATTTAAAATCTTCGGATTGAAATGGGTAAGGGATGCGATAGATGAGAGAATTATCGATAGATACGAGTGGCAGCTAAATAACGGATTTTTTGCTGAAGTTGAACGTTTATTCAATAGCCCAGGTGGTATGTCACGAACCGCTTCGCAAGCATTAGGCTATAAGCACTTTTTTGAGCATTTGGAAGGAAAGACCAACTTTGAAGAAGCTCTGGAGAAAGCAGTTGTTGATACTAAGAAATTTGCTCGAAAGCAAGAACGTTGGTTTCGTCGAGACCCGAGAATTCGTTGGATAGAGATTATGGAAGATCCTTTGGAAGCAATCCCAATTCTTATGGAAGAATATAAATAATGCATTTCGTAAAGTATCACGGGCTAGAGAATGAATTTTTAATAGCTATTGTTGCAAAAACTCCCGAGAAACCATCGGAACTTGCTAAACAGTTATGCGATACTGAAACGGGTTTAGGAGCGGATGGTTTAATTTTTGGCGTAGAACACGTGGATGAAAGTATAGATAGTCAAATGATACTTTTTAACGCTGATGGTAGCCGTGCTGAAATATCAGGAAATGGAATCAGGTGTTTAGCACATGAGATCTTCTCCAGCGGAAAAGTTCCGAACTCATTGGATATATTAACCGATGCAGGAATCCGACAAGCTGTTCTTGTAGATAAGGCTGATGAGATAGCTCTTATTCAAGTGAATATGGGTTTTGTTAAATTCGGTCCAGAAGTGAAATTTGCTGATTTAGAGGTTCAGTCTGACTTTGCAATTACTAAAGCCGGGACTGTTGATGTTGGGAACCCTCATATTGTTCTTCAAGTTAGTGATCTGGATCCTGTCAATATCGCAGATTTTGGATCACGAATTGAAGCTGCATGGGGAAGTGGAGTAAACGTTCATGTTATGGAGATAAATACCAGAAACAGGATCTCTTTTTTGACTTGGGAGCGAGGAGTAGGGGTTACAGCTGCTTGCGGGAGTGGAGCTATAGCATCAGCTTCAATTGCTTACCACTGGGGCCTCATAGATAGGGAAATTGTGGTTGCCATGGCTGGTGGAGAAGGACACGTTTCCATAAAGAACAATGGAATTTTCCTTACAGGAGAATCGGTTCGGGTTAGTAGCCATGAGGTTCCAACTAGTGGTTGATGCACAACCAAAAGGTCAAACAACTACCCATCGAGGTGGTTTTGGTCACCTTGGTGGGGAAGAACGAGGATTTATAGACCGTTCATTCCGCGAGCGAATAATTCTTGTGGGCGTTGCTAGCGAGACTAACAAAGGACAACCTATTGATAGCCAAATGGATGAATTACAACAATTAGTCTCAACGGCAGGCGCTGATGTAGTACATAGAGTTATCCAAAAAAAAACTGCTCCAGATAGTGCAACGTATATAGGGCGTGGTAAAGCTGAAGAGATTTACGGCATGGCCGAGGATCTTGATGTTGACACTGTCGTTTTTAATGAGGAATTAAGCCCAGCTCAACAATTTAACCTTGAAAAAATCTTTAAACGTTCTGCTATTGACAGAACAGCGGTCATACTTGACATTTTTGCTCAGAATGCCAGTACCCCAGAAGGGAAATCACAAGTTGAACTTGCTCAACTGCAATATTTATTACCACGACTCCGAGGACGTGGAGGAACGTTGAGTCAACAAGCTGGTGGAATCGGTACTAGGGGTCCCGGCGAGACCAGACTAGAAATAGACCGTCGTCGTCTGGTTAGAAGGATTCACAAGTTACAGAAACAATTAGTAGATATCAGTTCGACAAGAGCGAATCAATCAAAACGTCGACGAAAATCCGTCAATCAATCAATCGCAATCGTGGGCTATACCAACGCAGGGAAATCAACTCTTTTAAACTATTTGACTGGTGCGCCAGGAGACGCGTTCGTAGCAAATAGGCTATTCGCTACTTTGGATCCATTGACAAGAAAGATGCAGCTACCCGGAGGAGAAAAAATCTTTATCAGCGACACTGTCGGTTTCGTTAGAAATCTTCCACATCACCTAGTAGAAGCGTTTAAAACAACACTTGATGTAGTCATAGACGCAGATTTATTAATTCACGTAGTTGACGGTAGCAAAGTAAGGACAGGTAAGGATATATCTGTCGTCAGGTCAGTATTGGGAGATATAGGCGCAAACAATATTCCTGAAATCGTCGTCTTCAACAAGTCAGACCGAGCGAGTCTTTCAAGCCACATGATTGACCACCCTAATTCTGTATGTGTATCCGCAAAAACCGGGGAAGGGATCGAAAAAATGATGGCAAAAATAAGTGAACTCCTTCGATCGCAGTTAAGCGTGTATGAACTGCTAATCCCCCTTTCTAGGGGAGATCTTATAGCTCAGGTCCACCGAGAGGCACAGGTTTTGGTAGAAGATGTCCAAGAGGAGAATTTAGTTATGAGGGTGCGACTAGATGCATTTGCCTATGAGCGACTTAAGAGTTACATAAGAGGTGAAAAGTTATATGACTCCCTTTGAATTGCCCCCTTATCCGTACGACTTATTGGATCGTTTCCGAGAACTAGCAGGGAACCATCAGGGTGGAGTAATAGATCTGTCAGTAGGAACGCCATGTGACCCACCTCCAGCTGCTGTTGTTGAGGCACTCTCCAAATCTGGATCCGAGAGGGGATATCCCAAGTCAATAGGTTCAACTGATTACCTTGAAGCGTGTTCTGAATGGCTGCAAAGACGTTTTGGGGTTGAAATCCCTGTAGATGAAGCTCTTGCTGGGTGTATCGGAACTAAAGAACTCGTCGCTTCGACACCAAGCGATCTTCGTCTAGCTAACCCGGAAAAAGATACTGTTTTGTTCCCTTCTATTAGTTACCCGTCTTACGCAATGGGCGCGCAACTTGCCGGATGCCGAGCAGTACCTATCCCGGTTGATAGTGATTTAAAGATAAATTTAGAACAGGTAAGTGACGATGATGCTAATAGGGCACTAATGATCTGGATAAACTCCCCCTGCAATCCCACCGGAGTTTTAGAAGACCTAACTGCAGTAGCAAAATGGGGGAGAGATCGAAACATTCCAGTCTTTAGCGATGAGTGCTACACGGAATTTACTTGGAAAGGGGAACCTCAAACGATTCTTAACGAAGGATTGAAAGGAGTTGTAGCGGTCCATTCTTTATCAAAGAGGTCCAACCTAGCTGGCTTACGGGCTGGATTTTTTGCAGGTGACCCTGCCATAGTTCATTGGTTGCGTGAAATTCGAAAGCACGGAGGGAAAATGATCCCTGGTCCTGTACAGTCAGCAGCCGTTCATGCCTTTCGCGATGATGGTCACGTTGCCGATCAGAGAGCCCTGTATAAGGAACGACTTGAATTTCTGAAATTGTGTTTTCGGGAGTTGGGTTTTTCCGTTTCGTTGCCTGAAGGAACTTTTTATCTATGGATTCACTCTCAAGAGCGTGACTGTTGGGAAGTGGTTGAATCACTAGCGGCTGAAGTCGGAGTGCTAGTAACTCCCGGAACTTTTTTTGGTAAGTCGTGCGAAAATTTCATTAGAGTCGCTGCCGTGCAAGAAATGTCAAAGTTAACACTACTTAAGGAAAGAATTAGCAAGCTTTCATAGCCTAAAAGCAAGTATTGTTATAACCATGGACAACAGTGACATAAAAACTCCTAACGTATTTGACTTAGCACACGAGCTGGTTTCTATTCCATCTGAAAGTTTCCAAGAACAGGAAATAGTCGCCTATCTCGAAAACCGTCTTTCTGCTGTCCCGTGGCTTGAGACGACGAGAATCGGAGATAATCTTATAGCCCAATCACACGGTGCAAAGGATTTGAGAGTGCTTCTAGGAGGCCATACTGATACTGTGCCCCCGCAAGGAAACGCACAAGCCAAAGTTGTAGATGATGTCCTTTGGGGAGTTGGTTCTGCGGATATGAAAGGTGGGGTTGCTGTCATGTTGTCGCTGGCAGAGACTCTTTCCGAAACAGCAGTAGATGTATCGTATGTCTTTTATGCACGAGAAGAAGTTGCTCATGAGAACAATGGTCTTTTGGAAATAGACTCTCAACGGCCAGAACTATTAAACGCGGACTTAGCAATTCTAGGAGAACCGACGTCAGGGAATATAGAAGCAGGATGCCAGGGGACAATGCGATTTGTTCTTGAACTAACAGGAGAAAGAGCGCATACAGCTCGTCCGTGGATGGGAAGAAATGCCATTCACCGGCTACACGGTGTCCTGCGCGCAATAGATGAATACGAGCCTAGAAAGCCAATGCTAGAGGGATGTGAGTACTGCGAAGCTATTCAGGTCGTAAAGGTTAATGGTGGAGTGGCAGGGAATGTCATTCCCGACCTGAGCACATTGACTATCAATCATCGAGTGGCTCCGGATAGGGACCTTCTGCGCGCCGAAACTGAAATACGATCCTTCCTAGAACCATATATGGAGGAGGGGGATCAACTCACCTTGGTTGATGCAGCTCCACCAGCAAAGCCTGGCCTCTCCAATCCCATGCTCGCATCAATGATTAGGAATCATGACCTTGAAGTAAAAGCTAAACTCGGTTGGACGGATGTAGCTTTTTTCGATCAGCGTAATATCCCAGCCGTTAATTTTGGACCTGGAGATGCATCATTGGCACACACGAAAAATGAACGAGTTGAAAGAACATCCATTGAGGGTTGCTTTGAAGCTCTCAAGCAAATGATCACATTAGGGGTTTAGAGCTTTCGGAGAACTGTGACCACTTTCCCGTAGATGCTTACTTCGTCAGCGGGGAATATCATTGGTTCCATTGAAGAATTGGCAGGGGAGAGGACTATTTGATCCCCGTCTCGTGAAAAAACTTTAATGGTTCCTTCATCGTTTGGAATTCCGGCCACGACGATGTCGCCACCAACAGCAGAATTCTCTTTTTTGGCAACAACGAAATCCCCATCAAATATTCCCATTTCAATCATGGAGTCCCCGCGTACTCGCAACATGAATAGATCTCCTTCTCCTGTTAAATCTGAAGGGAGGGGCATAACTTCTTCAATGTTTTCTGCAGCTAGAACTCCAGTTCCGGCAGCGACATCTCCTACAAGAGGGACATGGGTTACTGGACGCCTGTCAATGATTGCCCCTGAGCCTGCATCCCAATGAACCTCAATGGCACGAGGTTTGGTTGGGTCTCGGCGGATAAATCCTCTTTCTTGGAGGGTGCCAAGATGAGTGTGGACGGTTGCTGGCGAATTCAACCCAACTGCCTGACCTATTTCTCGGACAGTCGGTGGAAAGCCATTCTCTCGAATAGTTTTGTCTATGAAAGCAAGTATCGAACGCTGGCGCTCGCTTATATCAGTATTTGTCATATCTCTCTCCAGTAGGGAAATAGCGAAAATTAAATTACATGGTTGTAACCGAACACATGTTCGTATATAGTAGAACATGTGTTCGCAGAACTAATGTTCGCCGAACAATTGTTCGGTGTCAAGGCTTTGCAAGAAAAAACAATAAAAATGTCCTACCAGTTTGGGAGTATAAGTACATGCAAAACACAATTACATTTCATCCAATCTTAGAAATTCCAAATATTGAGAGCTGTCCTACGCAGCTAGAAACACAGGTGGTCTCAAATGACTCGGCATTAAACAGAACTTTTTCGCCTGGTCAATCTATCTGGGCATACAGGCTTAGGCGGGCTCTAGTTGGGCTTGTGCTTGTCATGTTAGGCGCTTTCCTTTGGACCCTTTTTGCTCACGTTACCGGACTGAACGATCAACAAGTGGGGGCTGACCTTTCTCCCGACGCCTCTAGAGAGATCCATGTAGTTCAGTCCGGTGACACTCTTTGGTCTATAGCGATGGGGATAGATACTGATGGTGATCCAAGGGACACAGTAGATCGCTTAGCTGCTTTGAATGGAGGGAGTTCCCTGTATATAGGGCAGGTATTGTTTTTAGAGAACTAAATAGAAGTTAGCGCCAACGATCAGCGAGGCATTAACAGTTCTCTTCTCGGGACCGGAGAAATCTGGTGAACGTAAAACCATCTAATTCGATTACTCTGTCTTCGATCATTAGTCCTTTGCCATAACTTTCTCCAGTTGTTACTACTGGGGCATGAATGTCTTTGGATCTATGGGGGCTTGTGGTAATGCATAACTCATCAAATAAATCATCCTTTACGAACTGCGTATTTAGTGAAGGCCCTCCCTCCACTAATATGACTTTCCCAAAACGTGAGGATAAGAGAGTGACGGCTTCCTTCAAGTCTACTTTTTCTTCTCCAGAGACGAAAACATCGCATATAGAAGATAAATCTGTGCGGTTGATATCAGGTGAGCTAGATGAGGTCACGACCACTGGACGGTATCCCTTTGAGGAGAAAAGAGGAATCTCTTTATCGAAATTTAGGCGGTTACTGATTACCGCTATGACTGGCAAATCTGACCGGCCCTGCGATTCTCTTTGCTTAATGGCTTCTTTAGTCAGTTGCGGGGGTCGGTACTGTTCATCACGGACAGTTCCATATCCAACAATGATGACGTCAGAGATGCTTCTGAGGGTTTTAAATAGTGCTTTGTCAGCAGTACCTCCCAACGACCCGGATAGTCCGTTAAGTGTCGCTAATCCATTCGATGAAGAAATCATGTTTAGCAACACCCATGGTTCACCATTATGGTGAGTTCGTTTATCAGACTTATATGTTTGTATAAGATCAGAAACTTCAGATGTCATATTTCCCACGCTTTATTTTCCTGTGGAAAAAGTCGTACCATATCCACAACGAAATCCCCATTGAATTCCTCTAGTAATCCACAGATCATACTAGGTAGATTATGTCACAGTGACGGATCGCAAAGCCGACTGGCGGAATGGTGGCAATTTGAAAGTATAAGAAATTTCACTTTTGGTTTTTCCAGAAATGGATTTCTGCCTTGGAAGTTAAGTTACCAAAACCTGTTTAATGGGTTTAGTGAACTTTCGACCTGTCTAAGGCTTTGGGTCCGTCACAACAGATCTCAACAAAAAAGTAATTACACTAGAAAGCGGTGACGTACTCATGGCTGAAATAAAGAATACACCTGCGATTGGATTTAGTCGTCGGATTACTGACGGAGAAAGCAGTCCATACGCCGGTGTTATCTGGGAGAGTCGCGACGCAGAAATCCAGAATTGGGCGGATGGTACCGTGGCGTTTGAGCAGAAAGATGTTGAATTCCCTACAACGTGGTCAGTTAACGCCAGCAATATCGTCTCACAAAAATACTTCCGAGGAGCTATGGATAGCGAGGATCGGGAGACTTCGCTCAAAGAACTTATAGGTCGTGTTGTAGGCCAGATAGTTCAATGGGGGGAACAGGAAGGATATTTTGCTAGTAAGGATGAACGAGATGTTTTCCATGACGAACTTGTAGCTCTATTGATTCGTCAAAAAGCATCCTTTAACTCTCCTGTGTGGTTCAATATAGGAGTACCTGAGACTCCTCAACAAAGCAGCGCGTGTTTCATACTCGCCGTTGATGACACGGTAGACAGCATTTTGAACTGGTATGTAGAAGAGGGGAAAATTTTCAAAGGTGGTTCTGGTTCTGGCGCAAATCTAAGTCGTATACGTGCCAGTGTTGAGGAGATATCTGGAGGTGGAACTCCTAGCGGTCCTGTAAGTTTTATGAGAGGCGCTGATGCTAGTGCGGGAACGATCAAATCAGGAGGAAAAACCCGACGGGCAGCAAAGATGGTGATGCTCGATATTGACCATCCTGATATTGAAGAGTTCATATGGTCTAAGTCTCGGGAAGAGAATAAAGCCAGAGTGCTACGCGAAGCGGGATTTGATGTAGGTATTGATGGGAAAGATTTATTTTCTCTTCAATATCAAAATGCAAATAATTCTGTTCGCTTAACTGATGAATTCATGGAAGCAGTTGAACGAGATGATGATTGGAACTTGACTGCAAGGACAACAGGAGAGGTGATCAAGACGGTAAGGTCCCAAGACCTCTTCAATCAGATTTCTCAAGCAGCGTGGGAGTGCGCTGATCCGGGAGTTCAGTTTGATACGACGATTAATCGATGGAATACTACCCCGATTAGTGGACGAATTAATGGGAGTAATCCCTGTAGCGAGTACGTTCACTTGGATAATTCAGCTTGCAACTTAAGCTCGCTAAATTTGTTGAGTTTTTTGGATGAAGATGGAATCTTTGACGTAGACGGGTTCCGTCATTCTGTCAGGGTGATGATTACGGCTCAAGAAATTCTGGTCACCCCATCTCATTACCCAACTAAGGCCATTGGGGAGAATGCTCGGAACTTCCGGCAGTTGGGTCTCGGATATACAAATTTAGGCGCATTGCTTATGGCGCTTGGGTTACCGTACGACTCTGATGACGCTCGGAGCCTTGCAGCAATTATCACAGCAATTATGACCGGAGAGGCTTATAGAACTTCAGCTCAGATAGCTGCGAGAATGGGTCCCTTCGGTGCTTATGAACTTAACAGGGAAGCTACTTTGTCAGTTCTTGAAGCTCATAGGAGATCAGTTGAAGATATTGAACAAAGCGAATCAGTGCCGCCTTCCCTTTTCGCCGCAGCGATCGAGGTTTGGGGTAACGCCATCAGGTTCGCTGAACAGAATGGAGTTCGGAACGCCCAAGTTAGTGTCTTGGCTCCCACGGGAACCATTAGCTTTATGATGGATTGTGATACTACAGGAGTGGAACCAGATTTAGGACTGAAAAAGACAAAGACACTCGTCGGTGGAGGAACGATTACTACAGTCAATAAAACTATTCCACGGGCGCTTGAGAAACTAGGGTATGACGCTCTACAACGAGAAGAAATTATTAATTACATAGAAGATTCCGGCAGTGTTCTTCAAGCCCCTCACCTTAAAGAGGAACACCTATCGGTGTTTGCCTGTTCGATGGGAGATAATTTTATTCAACCGCTGGGACATGTTCAAATGATGTCTGCGGTTCAGCCTTTTTTGTCGGGCGCCATTTCCAAGACTGTGAACCTTCCCCAGACTGCAACTGTTGAAGACGTAAAAAATCTTTATATGGAGGCTTGGAGGTCTGGAGTAAAAGCCGTCGCAATTTATCGGGATAGCTGCAAGGTGGCACAACCCTTATCAGTGGATGAGCTTAATGTTGAAGACTCAATAGCCCATGCGGCAAAATCAATTTTCTCTGGCGCCACACGACCACAAAGGGAAAGGCTGCCCCGTTCACGTTCAAGTAGAACATTTGAGTTTCGCGTCGCTGACTGCAAGGGGTTTGTCACCATCGGAGAGTATAGCGATGGCCGCCCAGGTGAAATATTTATCAGAGTGAGCAAGCAAGGCAGTACTCTTGCGGGGATTATGGATGCTTTCGCTATGGCAGTAAGTCATGGGTTGCAGTATGGGGTGCCAATGGAAGCATATGTCTCGGCTTTCGTTGGAATGAGGTTCGAACCGGCGGGAATGACTGATGACCCTGATTTAAGGATTGCTTCTAGCCTAATCGATTACCTATTTCGGAGACTGGCGGTCGATTATCTATCGCTGTCGCGTCGGTCTGCTCTCAATATCTTCACCACTGGGGAAAGAACACAACCGACGTTACCAGGTGTTGAAGAGGCAGCTATGGTAACGGCTCAGCAGATTGATATCCAGCCAGACCCGCCATCAAGCCCTATGGAAATAGAGGAAATTGAAATAGATTATGATGCTCCTTTTTGCATGCAATGCGGAACTGGGATGCAAAGATCGGGGAGTTGTTTTACCTGTCAGAGTTGTGGAACCACTAGCGGTTGCAGCTAACTGTGGGTAGTGTCTCGGGTAAGGAAACGAGCTGCCTCTATGGATGGTAAAGAGTTCTCAAGGCTACGCTCTATCAAGGGTATGAAATGGACAAAATACCCTTCGGACATTCTCCCAGCATTTGTGGCTGATATGGATTTTGAACCACCAGAAGAAGTATCCGAAGTAATCGAAGAGATGGTACGACTTCGCGATTTCGGTTACAGGTTTGTAGATATTGATCGCTTGATCCCTGCATGGGTGAATTGGCAGAAAACCCAACATGGTCTAGAAGTACCTGAAGGGTATTGCAAAATTTTCACTTCTTCTATACACGCACTAGAAGCGTTGATGGTGTTACATACTCAGCCAGACGATGGGGTTGTTCTTTTTTCGCCTGTGTATCACCCATTTGCGACTGCTATTGAACAGGCTGGTCGCCGACTCGTTGATGTGCCATTACGAGAGTCAGATTGGACAATTGACATGGACAGATTTCGGGACTCCATTGATGAAAAAACTCGCGTTGTTCTTTTTTGTCAGCCACATAACCCAACTGGACATGTTTTTTCAAAAGCAGAAATCCATGATTTTGCCGAAATTGCTGACGAAAAAGACTTATTGGTGATCAGTGATGAAATATGGTCAGACCTTATTCTGGGAAATAAGTCTCACCTGCCGCTTGCAGACTACGGGACTGGTCTAAGAGAAAGAACAGTCACGATCGGATCGGCTAGCAAAACGTTTAATCTAGCTGGCGCTCGATGTTCCGTTGCTCATGTGGGGCATTTGCCGACAATAGAGAAAATAGACTTGTTTCCAGAGCATTTCCTAGGTCAACCAAGTTCCTTCGGTGCAGCAGCAACAGTGGCTGCTTGGACATATGGGAAACCATGGCTTGAAGAAACGAAAGAGAAGCTCAGACTTAATAGAAGTTATGTTTACGACAAGTTCAAAAGCTCAGACGTGCGCATGCATAAGCCCGAAGCTACGTATCTGGCATGGTTAGATTTTTCTCAAACCGAGATATTTGAGAACCCTGCAAAACATCTATTGAAAGAAGCAAAGGTGGCGCTTGAACCAGGAAGTAAGTTCGGCGCTCAGAGCGGAAGTTTCGCTCGCCTAAACTTTGCTACAGAAACTGAAATCCTTGAAGAAATCATTGAAAGGATACTGAAAGCAATTTAAGTGATAGATACAGTTCTCCCACTGTTCCTTTGACCGAAGTTGGGCTAAAGTTCAAACAGTCTTTAACGAAAGGGAATAGTGTGAGAGCAGCAATTTTGCGAGATGATAGCGGTTCATTGGTTGTCGAAGATGTGAGTATAGATAGACCTGACCGTAACGAGGTACTCATCCAGACAGTTGCATCAGGTCTTTGCCATAGTGACTTGCATTTCATTGATGGTAGTTGGTCTATTCTGGCAGAGTATCCGATGCTTCTCGGGCATGAAGCAGCAGGGATAGTTCAAGCCGTCGGAGAAGATGTCGTCGGAATTGACGTAGGAGATCACGTGATTACATGCCTTTCGATTTTTTGTGGCCACTGTGATAGGTGCCTGACTGGGCACAGTTATATTTGTTCGCAACGACAAGAGGTTTCCGTCCGTCCAGCCGACCAGAAACCAAGAATTACTGATGCGGATGGGACTGCAATCAATCAATTTACAGGACTAGGATCCTTCGGGCAGGAAATGTTAGTACACCAGAATGGAGTTGTTCGGATAAGTCCTGATATGCCTTTAGATCGGGCAGCGCTAATAGGTTGCGGAGTAACAACAGGAGTAGGAGCGGTATTCCGAAGCGCAGAAGTTAAACCCGGTTCAACAGTTGCTGTTATCGGATGTGGAGGCGTGGGGATCTCTACGATTCAGGGTGCTCACCTAGCTGGGGCACGCCAAATCATTGCTGTTGATCTAGAAGAGCAGAAATTAGAATGGGCTACACAACTAGGGGCGACCCACACGGTTAATCCAAGCGATGGGGACCCGGTCGCTCAGGTTCTTGAATTGACCGGAGGTGGCGTTGATTACAGTTTTGAGGCGATCGGACTGAAACAGACCGCTGAACAGGCATTCGGGATGATACGAGCCGGAGGCTTGGCCACTGTCATGGGAATGATCCCTCCTGGTGTAAATCTTGAAATACCCGGAACGGCTTTATTCCTTGAGGCGAAAAGACTACAGGGATCAATAATGGGTTCAAACAACTTCAAAGTAGATATGCCTCACCTATGTGATTTGTATCTAGGCGGTCGTCTCAAACTTGACGAAATGGTATCGCGCACAATCACGCTTGACGAAATTAACGAAGGTTTCGATGCGATGAAAAACGGTGAAGTTGTCAGAGCAGTCATAGATTTCGGAACCTGACCTTCAGACAGCAGGATGAAGAAATGACTGCCTGCCCTACCTTAGAAACGAAGCGGCTAATTCTACGACCGTTCCGCGATGATGATCTAGGCGACTACTTCACGATGATGGATACCCCTGAACTGCGCGAATCTCTTCGGGTCCCCGATGAGAAAGGAAGATCTGAAGCTTGGTTAGAAATGGCTTGGTGGTGCGGGCAATGGGAACTTCGCGGAACCGGGAACTGGGCGTTAGAAGAAAAGGCATCTGGAAGCTTTATTGGAAGAGCGGGCTTGCATAATCCTGAGCGAGAGGATTGGCCGGGGGTAGAAGTAGGCTGGGCGCTTCACCCAGATTGGTGGGGATTAGGTTATGCCACAGAGGCAGGGGCAGAATCGATTAGGTATGGCTTTGAAGAATTCGGCGAGGATCAACTTTTTAGCACCATTCTCACGGATAATTTCCGGTCGCAGGCTGTTGCGCAACGATTAGGATTTGAATTGATTGATACGAAACTTCTTTCGCATTACCCAAAGGAGCCACACGGAATATGGGTCTTGGATCGGAAGCCATGAATAGCCTCTTAGAAATAATAATTTCCGGATGGCATGATTCTATGCAGTAGCTTAATTTCTAGTATTCAAGGATTGAGCTAATTCTGCCATAGCGACGGCTGCTTCCGCAGCGGAAGAACCTTTGTCTCCTGTGGACCCATCATGATCAACGTAGCTGGTATCGGACCTTTCCAGAGCTTGTTCATATGTGTCGGTAGTGAGGACTCCCAGCGAAATAGGAGTGCGAGTCGAGAGACTGACTTGCTGGATCCCTCGGATGCATTCACCTGCAACAAAGTCAAAATGGGGTGTACCACCTTGAACCACAGCCCCTAAAGTGATTACAGCATCCACGTCTGTGTTTCGAATGACTTCTTGGCACGCGAATGGAATCTCAAAAGCGCCTGGAACCCAGAAGACGGTAATGTCTGCAACTGCTACTCCAAGGTCCTCTAGGCGGCTACGAGCGCCATCAAGCAATCGCATAGAGATCTCTTCGTTGAAACGGCCGATTACAATTGCAATATGTAAGCCCTTGGATTTCATGCTGAATCCTCTTCAGTATCTTTTCGGTTAGCATCCATTAGATGACCCATTCGTTCTTCTTTTGTTTGAAGGTATCTAATGTTTTCTGGGTTGGCTTCTCCTAGAAGAGGCACTCGTTCAACTATTTTTAGGTTGTAGCCTTCTAAGCCGCCGTATTTAGCTGGGTTGTTGGTCAATAAGCGCATTTGTTTGATTCCTAAATCAGCTATGATTTGCGCTCCAATTCCGTATTCTCGAGAATCTGCTGGAAACCCTAAAGCTACGTTTGCATCAACAGTGTCAAGACCTTCATCCTGAAGAGCGTAGGCTCGCATTTTGTGACCCAACCCTATCCCTCTACCCTCATGACCGCGGAGGTAGATAATAGCCCCATTCCCACTTTCGGCGATAAGTCGCATTGCCAGGTCTAATTGGGGACCACAATCACAACGTAAGGAACCGAGAACATCTCCCGTCAGGCACTCTGAGTGGACGCGGATTAAGGGAGCGCTGGCAGGGTTAAAATCAGAAGTGACAAGAGCTACGTGTTCTACTTCATCAAGTGCATTTCGGTAGATATGGGCTGCAAACTCTCCGTAGTTTGTTGGGATTCTTGCGGTCGCGAACCTATCCACGAGTCTTTCATGGCGATTTCGGTATCGGATCATATCCGCTATCGAAATAATTGGTATGTCATGCAGATTTGCGAATTCTAGAAGCTCAGGTAAACGAGCCATCGTTCCGTCATCGGACACTATTTCAGAGATTACCCCTGCAGGTGAAAGCCCAGCCATCGTAGCCAGATCAACTGCTGCTTCGGTGTGGCCTGCCCGTTTCAGTACCCCTCCTGATCTAGCCCGAAGAGGGAAGATATGTCCGGGTCTAGCGAATCCGTTCGCTGCGACTTTGTCATCGGCGAGGGCTTTACATGTTAGCGAGCGGTCGCTAGCAGAAATTCCAGTCGTTGTACCTTCAGCGACATCTACTGAAACGGTAAATGCCGTACCCATTGCCTCAGTATTGTTTGAAACCATCAAAGGCAGGTGAAGAACATCTGCACGTTCGTTAGTTATGGGGCAGCAGACAACCCCGCTTGTGTGTTTGACCATAAAGGCCATATCTTCGTTTGTGACGCATTCAGCTGCGATGATGAGGTCACCTTCGTTCTCTCTATCTTCATCGTCAACCACTATTACGAACTTTCCCCCTGCTATTGCGTCTATAGCTTCTCTAATTGTGTTTAGTTTAGGCACTATTTACTTCTTTCTCTCTAGTGTGAGCGAGTTGACGCTCCACATATTTGGCAAGGACATCAACTTCAATGTTGACAAGGTCTCCGATGGACTTGTGGCTGAGATTCGTAACTTCCCATGTATGGGGGATAATTGCGATAGAGAAAGAACTTTTATTTACTGAAGCAACGGTGAGGCTAATTCCGTCAACAGCGATAGAGCCTTTTTGGCAAACATACCTACTCCAAGAGTCATCCAGAGCGAAGGTATACCTGTATGAACCGTCATCTTCTACTTCAATGTTTTCAATAGGAGTAGTTGAGTCAATATGGCCTTGGACAATATGTCCTCCTAGTCTTCCTGTAGCTTGTACTGGGCGTTCAAGGTTAACCAAGCTTTTTTCAGTTAGGGATCCAAGACTGGTTATGTCCATTGTTTCAGGAACGGCATCTGCGCTCCACCAGTCTTCTGCAAATTCAGTGACCGTTAGGCAGCAACCATTTACAGCGATAGAAGCTCCGATTTCAATATCGTCAAGAACTACAGATGATTCAATAAAAATCCGGACTCCTGAACCAGAAGGGGAAAGGTTTTTGATTGTCCCGACCTCTTCAATAATTCCTGTGAACATTTGACTCCCATCATTTCGGGAGAGGGCAGACGAGGACAATGTCCCCAAACACCTCTCCCATCCGGACTTTTACCGTCGGCCCTGGAATCACACCAGATCAGTCGATCCATTTGGAAGGACTCGTGGGCTAAATACTCAAGTATTATCACCACCGGTTAGGACTTTCACCTAACTCCCGAGGATTTTGAACGCAACATAAAGTTACTATTTCAAGTTAATGTATACCATTAATTCTAGAAAGGCAAGTTTCATTCGGTCTTTTCAGTGAGATCTATCAACAAATGTTTTGAAAGGTCACCAGTTAGGGTCACTTCCATTGTTCGAGTTTCGAAAAACCAACCGTCATCGCAAAGAGCAAATGTATCAAGATACTTTCCGGAAATTATTGGTTGCAGGTCGAAACCGGGAAGGGCTTGGAAGACGGTGAAATACGAGACAGATGATGCCTGATCTTGCTCAACGTTAACTTCTACATTTGAAGTTAAGTGATGTGTGCGTGGAGTTCCATCATCATATCGACGTGTAGTTGCCTCGTATAAAGCAGTTACTGCTGTTTCTCCAATAATGGCATCCCCTTCAGTCCCATTGAGTAATATTTTCCCACGAGAGAATAGCGCTCCTATCTCAGAGAATTGACCAGCATCAATCGCTCTGGCGTATCTGAATATTAAATTCCTAATTTCAGTTACTGCGTCCATCCCACCTCCCATAATAACCACTAACAATCAGAGGGTGACAAACGAGTACACTAGGACTTACAGAAATTATCAGTCACTAAGGATCGATTCGTGCTTTCATCAATTCCAAGTCCCAGTACAGGCTCATTTGATCTAGGGCCATTTACTTTACGTGCCTATGGGTTGATGATCGCATTAGGTGTAATTGCCGCCGTATGGTTTATGGCAAAAAGGTTTCAACAGGATGGCATGAACCCTGACCACGCCTCAGGTATCGCTATGTGGCTTGTTACCGCTGGGCTGGTAGGGGCACGCGCCTACCATGTCGCAACCGATTGGCGCAGGTTTGAGGGGAATTGGATTAATGCAATAAAGATTTGGGAAGGCGGGTTAGGAATCCTAGGCGGACTTATCTTCGGTGTTGGGGCAGCTATCATGTACTGCCACCAAAAAGATTTGGATTTGAGAAGAGTTCTTGATGCAATAGCTCCAACTGTGCCACTTGCACAACTGATAGGACGATGGGGAAACTATTTCAATCAAGAACTCTTTGGGCGCCCCACGAATCTTCCCTGGGGGATTGAAATAGACGCTCGACACAGGCCCGTTACTTATCAGGAAGATGCAACCTTCCACCCAACCTTTCTCTATGAGTCAATATGGAATTTGCTAGTAATCTTTGCATTATTAAAGATCGAAAGAAAGAAAAAATTACCCACTGGATTTCTTCTCATAGCTTATTTCGGTCTTTACTCTATAGGTCGTTTATGTGTAGAAGCGATACGGATTGATGAAGCTACCCAACTAGGTGGGATTCGAATCAATATTTGGATTTTCGGAATCGTTGCTATCGCCAGCATTACCGCAATATGTGCGGGAATCAGAACCAACCAAGATGAAAAACAAAAAATAACTGATGCTGAGACTGAATTGCATGTAGAAGGAACGCGTGAAAAATAGCTTCTAAAGGTTGAAATAACTGCACTAAATCTAGATTTCCACTAACTTCGGTAGATAGGAGACCTATGCTTCAAGATAATCCATACGAAGACCGCTTCGAAAGAACCTTTGCTTTCATTGACCTATCTGGTTTTACCCGTTTCACGGATAGGAAAGGGGATAAAGCGGCTCTCGGAGAAATAAATAAGTTCCGTTTATTTGTAAGAGAAATAGCATCTCGAAAAGGGTTGAGGATCGCTAAGTGGCTCGGTGATGGGGCAATGCTCGTTGCGGTGGAACCGGAGATAGCAACGGAAGCTATTATAGAAATGCAAGGAAGAATGGAAACCCTTGACAAGAGCCTCGGGCTAAGGGCAGGACTTGCCTCTGGCCCAGTACTTCTGATCGATGGAGAAGATTATTTGGGGCATCCAGTTAACCTAGCGGCACGTCTTTGCGATCTAGCGAAACCCGGAGAAGTACTAGCCACAAAAGAAATGATGACTTCTCTAATGGTAAACACACCTTCTAAACCAATCGGCGAAAAAAAAATAAAGGGAATGAAGGAAAAGGTTGAAATAGTTCGTTTAGAAGATTCTGAATAATCGGACCCAACAGTAGCGGGGGATACGCGACCAAGAACCCACAGCATGTATTCTTGAACATCGTGACCAATCGTCAGAAACAACCGTTAAAGCAGCATAAACAGCACTTGATATTCTCATCTCTACCAATTTGGTGGCATGAATAATGAGAAATTCTACCTCTTGGGTTGATCTGGGTGTTGATGTAGCTATTGCTTCTGCTTTGGAAGATAAAGATATAACCTCCCCATTTCCAGTTCAGGCATTAACTATTCCAGATGCGTTAGAAGGATTGGACGTTTGTGGAAAAGCGAAAACCGGTTCGGGCAAAACCTTGGCATTTGGAATTCCCATGATTCAGAATTTGCATAAAGACAAATCTAAAAGCGGATTGAGAGGATTAATTCTCGTTCCGACTCGAGAGTTGGCAACCCAAGTATGTGAAGAGCTTGAACCGTTAGCAGAGTCAAAAGAAATGAAAATAGCTGCTATCTATGGTGGTGCAAATATTGATGAACAGATCAAGACTCTCAAAAAAGGCGTTGCGATGGTTGTAGCTACTCCTGGGCGAATGATCGACCTGCTTGAGAGGCAGGAAATAACTGTCCAAGGTCTTGAAGTCGTAGTAGTTGATGAAGCTGACAGAATGGCAGACATGGGCTTTTTGCCCCAAGTTGAGTGGATACTTAGAAAAGTCGAACGAAAGCATCAAACACTTCTTTTTAGCGCAACTTTAGATGGAGCTGTTAACTCCCTGATCCAACGGTACCAATCTGAACCAACCATGCATGAAGTTGAAGCTAAAGAGATAACCGTTGAGGAAATGACTCATAGATTTATCCATGTCCATCAACGCGACAAAGTAAAAGTAGCTGCTGCAATATCCCGTTCTGTTTCTAGAACATTGATGTTCTCAAATACAAAAGCTGGATGCGATCGCCTCGTTAAGAAACTCCTTGATGAGGGTATACGAGCACAAGCAATACATGGGGACTTGAGACAGAATATCCGTGAGAAAGCTTTGGATCGCTTTGCACAGGGGAAACTTCCAGTTCTCGTAGCGACAGACGTCGCTGCAAGGGGGATACATGTAGATGATGTAGAAGTAGTTATTCACTACGACCCACCCAGTGATCATAAAACCTATCTCCACAGGTCTGGGAGGACAGCGCGTGCTGGAACGAAAGGTCTCGTCGTTACATTATGTCTATGGGATCAGGAACTTGTTGTAAAGCGTCTTCAGAAACGTGTGGGACTAGATATTGCCCTAATAGAAATGTTTTCCAATGACCCTCGCCTAACTAACCTAGGTGGCTGGGACCCTGGTACATGAGCCTCCAGTTTTTTTAAAAAACAGGTTTCCCCTAGAATCTATTCATGGGTATAGATGAGTGCACATCGCATGGATAAAAAACTTATTGAGTGGATAAATGAAAGTGTGGAAACTGGGATAGAGCCGATAGATATTGCGGCAGCGGTTGCTAGGGAAATAGCAGAAACAAAGAATCTCCCTTCTTGCGAACACCGGCCAAAATTACTTACCCGAGGAGTAGCGATAGCCCCTCAACTTCTGGTGTACACCCCTGACCTGATCGGCGCCTCATATGAAAGGAGCCTTGATTCTACTAAGCGCCGTCATGCAGGCGTCCATTACACCCCATTCCCAGTCGCTAAGAAACTTGCTCAGATAGCTCTGAAACATTCCAGAATAGGTCCAATTTGTGACCCTTCAGTTGGTGGAGGGGTATTTCTTTTAGCGGTAGCTGAATCTTTGAAAGAAATGGGAGAGAACCCAGAAAAAATTGTTAAAGATCTGCTATGGGGGATAGACCTTGATCCTGGAGCCATTGAGGTTACAGAAGCAGCGTTGTCTCTTTGGGGATCGACAACAAAATGGATTGTCCCTGCAGGGAATCTTGCGGTGGCTGACTCACTGGAGGTTGGCAGAAAAGCTTTTCAAAACACACCTAAAGAAGGCTTTGAACTAGTAATTGGAAATCCCCCATTTCAGAATCAACTTCAAGAACAAACTGTTCGACCTATAGAAATTACGCACGAGCTCAGGAAAAGATGGGCGGTGAACGCCGGACCGTATGCAGACACTGCAGGATACTTTCTTCTAGTGGCCCTTTCAATGCTTTCACCGGGTGGAAAATTGTTTCTGATTCAACCTCAATCGATTCTCTCTACTGCTGATGCGAAACCAATACGTGAGAAATTGGATAAAGAAGCAAGTCTGTTCGGTTTATGGATAGGGGGTCCAAATATCTTTGAAGCTGACGTAAACGTATGCGCCCCACTTATTACTAAAGGTCCTGCTTCTGATTCAGTTCTGATTTGGGAAGGGAAAGAGGTTAATAAGTGCGCAAATCAGCTAAAGAGAGGCGACAACTGGGCAAAAGCTATTTCTATTGTGCAGGGAGTGCCAAATGTGTTTCTTTCAGGATTAGAAATGAGAATTCGTGCTCCAGCAACTGCTGGTTTCAGAGATCAATATTATGGATTGATACAGCACGTATCAGAATGTAATCAGGTGAGCCCAACTATGGTTCCCCTGATTACGGTTGGGATGATTGACCCTTTAAGGAATCGGTGGGGTACCGGTAAATTCAGATTTGCAGGAAAAGCTTGGGATCACCCAATGGTCAACCTAGAAACGCTTGCAAAAGAGAACCCTGAGTTGCATGAATGGGTTACTAACCGATTGAAACCCAAAGTTCTCGTTGCAACCCAAACAAAAATTCTTGAAGTTCTACCAGATCCCGAAGGAATTCTCGTCCCATCTACCCCAGCAATAAGCGTAGAATGCTCCGTTGAGGACATATGGAGAGTCGCCGCAGCCTTAAGTGCCCCTGCAGTGAGTGCAAATTCATTTTCCGCAACTGCCGGGTCAGCCTTATCTGTAGACACAATAAAATTATCTGCGAAACAGGTTAACGAAATTCCATTACCAGAAGATTCAGAATCATGGAACCAGGCAGCGCATTTCGCAAAAAAAGCATTTTTGGCAGAAACAGAGGACCAATGGCTTGGTTTTCTCACGAAAATGGCTGAAAAAATGGGGCAAGCGTATAGAACTGAAAGTCCGTCTCTGCAAGAATGGTGGGAGAGTAGGGTCCCTGGATGGCGTTAGTAGTTGCTTAGAATGTTGGAGTTTCTTATTTCTGCTGATTCACTTAAAAGAACATTAAGAGAAGTTTGGTGAAAGCCGAACTCAGCAACCTGGGAAAGGCACCCAAGGTGCTTCCAGTATTTACTGGGATGAGGTCCGATGAAATCGGACAACGAAGTGTCTGAGGAGAAACTCAGAAAGTATTAAAGGTGCCAACCAAGGAGAAACATAATGGCACCAGCCAAAAGAAAGAAAACAAAAGGACCAGAATTGGACATAATTGAAGGCGGCCAAGGGCTGATGGAAACTGCTATGTCTGACGTTCCTCTACACCCTAAAACCTATTCAAGGGATTTACCTGTTTCGGGTGCATGGTTCCCTGGCGACCCTGTTGGCCATCGAAAATTCGTCGCTATTACTGATGGGAGACCTTTTGCTCTAGAACCAGGCGAGACATTACCCGAAGTCATTCAAGCTTATGAAACATGGGGGAAACTTAACTCTGACGCTAGTAACGCTATTCTGATCTGCCATGCGCTTACTGGAGATTCACATGTTTCGGGTGACAGCAGTACCTCACACCCGACACGTGGCTGGTGGGATGAAATCGTTGGTCCAGCAAAAGTAGTAGACACAAATGAATTCTTCGTGGTGTGCATTAACGTCCTTGGAGGATGTCAAGGCAGTACGGGACCTGCATCGCTGAACCCATCAACTGGAAGACCGTACGGAAGTAAATTCCCCAATATCACTATCCGTGACATTGTCCGAGCACAGGCAAAAGTAGCTGACCATCTTGGAATAGGGGTTTGGCACGCAATTATCGGAGGTTCAATGGGCGGCATGCAAGTGCTTGAATGGGCAGCTATGTTCCCAGAGCGCGTGCCGAGGATAGCCGCAGTAGCGACTGCCTTATCGGCAAGTGCTCAGCAAATTGCTTGGAGTGCTGTAGGAAGAGCCGCACTGGCGTTAGATCCTCGCTGGCGAGAAGGCGACTACTACGATGCAGAACCGGGTAATGGACCTCACGCTGGACTTGCTATTGCTAGAGCCATTGCTCAAATACACTACCGAAGCGATGAAAGCTTCCAATCACGGTTTGAAAGAACATTGGTTGACAAAGACTCTTTATTCGGTCTCTGGGACCGGTTCCAAGTCGAGTCATACCTAGATTATCACGGTGAAAAACTCGTTCGGAGATTCGATGCAAATTCGTATTTGGTTTTGAATAGGGCAATGGACACACATGACCTAGCGCGAGGAAGGGGATCAATGCTTGATGCTATTTCCCGAGTAAAAGCCCGAGTAGCGACAGCCAGTATTACAACCGACATTCTCTATCCGCCCCATCAACAAATCAAAATCCAACAGATGGTAGAAACAGTTGGTGGCGAATGCAGTTATGTAGAGATCGATGATAACAATGGTCACGATGGCTTCCTTCTCGCTACCAAAGAAATAGGAGAAGTCTTCTCTGGTATTCTCTCGGACTAAGGCTTAACCAGTTACTAAACTGTTAGCCGGGATTATTTGGAGGAATATGCCGGAGGGAATCGAAGTAGAGTATTACCGGATAAGTTCCATATGTGCTCTGCAAAGAAAGATAAGGCGGATCACCGCTAAAGACCTCTATTTCCTTAAAGGCGAGACTCAATCGGAACAATTAATTGCGGTACTCAAAGAAAAAAAATTTGTTGAATCAAGAAGGATCGGGAAACTACTTTTGCTTGATACTGAACATGGGGAGACAGTAGGTATACGTTTTGGAATGACAGGGCGCCTACTTGTGGAC
This sequence comes from Acidimicrobiales bacterium, assembly GCA_030740795.1. Classification (GTDB taxonomy): domain Bacteria; phylum Actinomycetota; class Acidimicrobiia; order Acidimicrobiales; family UBA8592; genus UBA8592. The sequence continues at coordinate 25,818 of JASLWO010000031.1, forward strand.
GGCAAATCGTCAATTGATAATTTAGAGTACTCCAGCGCCAGAAATAATCCCGAATGGGACCGTTTCTCACTGGAATTCACAGACGGAGGAACGCTTTCAATCCGAGATCCTCGACGCCTAGGTGGAGTGGAATTGAACCCAGACACCAGTTTGTTGGGTCCCGACTTATATGAGATTAATGGTATGCAACTAGGGACCCTTCTAAAGGAATCTTATCGTCCGATTAAAGCGAGATTAATGGATCAACACCAAATTGCAGGATTAGGTAACCTGCTTACCGATGAGATTCTATGGCGGTCTTCGCTAGACCCTAGAAGATCTTCAAATTCTCTCACTCAAATAGAAAAACGCCGCCTTTTATACCACTTGAAAAGAACAGTTCTTCAATTGACCGAACGTGGAGGATCTCACACAGGTAATCTCCAAGACCACCGTTTGCGTGGCGGACGATGCCCAAAGGATGGTGCAATACTTGAAAGACACAAAGTGGGGGGAAGAACGACCTATTCTTGCCCTGAACACCAGAGTTAGAGACTATGGCGAAAATCATCCCAAACGTAATTATTACGATATTCCTAAGCGTCGGAATAGTTATTGCCAATGCATTGTCAGCCTTTGCTCAGATAATCGAATCTGACATTGATTCCGAACCGGGTACTAACGAAACCATCCAACGAATTACCTCTACTTTTGAAGTGAAAAGAGCTGTAATCGGACTTCTAGTTATTGCCGCAATAGCCGGAGTGACATTCTTTTTCTATTGGTATAAGACCGGTCAATGGGCACGAGAGCGGCACGCTCAACAGCACGGAGTGAATAAGAGAATGAAAAAACGCTACTCCAAACCAAAAACGGACGCCTATTTCAAAATAGCTTCTCAGAAAAAGAATAAATCTAGTAAACCATTTAGACGTAACCGGACAATTAACTAAGTGCTTAAGATCATTAAGAAATCCCAAATTATTGCTCTAAGCTAATCAATATGGAAAATGAATTGGATATAGAAGCAATGGTTCAACGCTTTCAAGATAGAGCGGCGGCTGTTAAGAAACGTGATCTTCCACCAGTTGGTGGGGATGAACGGCAACGATTTATAGACCAAGCAAAGATCGACTATCAGGATTACGCAATCATTGGTGACGCAGATGCCAGTTTTGAAGATGGAGTTCTTACCTTGCGAGTAGATCTTAGACCTTCATCTTTGTAATGAGGTCATCCTCTCAGTGAACGTCTTATTTTAGTTCAGGTTTAGTATGCTTGGTCACCTGCGGATGTAGCTCAGTTGGTAGAGCGCAACCTTGCCAAGGTTGAGGTCGCCGGTTCGAGGCCGGTCATCCGCTCAGATATTTTCTACTGTAGTTGTTCTACGAGTTGGGTAGTAAGGTGAGATACTTGCGACTAGTGTCGCAACATGCGTCGGTGCCCGAGCGGCCTAAGGGAGCGGCCTGCAAAGCCGTACAATCGCGGGTTCAAATCCCGCCCGGCGCTCAATCAAATCCATGAACACACTCTGACTAAATGACGAACTAACCTAAAGGCATGAGTGATATTTCTCACGGGCCAGACTGGTGGCAAGATGAGGAAGGTAATTGGCACCCTCCTCACATCAAAGAAGGGAATCAAAATGCCGCGAAAAAGCAAGATTTCTCAACTGATTCCGACGTATCAGGAGAAATAAATGAAGGGAATATCGCCAGCCACTTTAAGGAAAGGTACGGACTAGAAAGGCAATATCTAACTACAACTACTAGTGGAGCAGGTCAGAAAGGCAAACCAAAACCCTGGGTGCCTTCGAAAGGCAACACCCGGTCACGATTTATGCATCCCACCACGCCTTCTGATTTATTTAGTGGTTTTCTAGGTGCTTTGGGGGCTGCTCTACTAATAATAGGTTCTTTTATGGATTGGGCTACGGCCGGTGGAAGTTTATTGACAGGAGGAATAGACGCCATCAAAGACTCAAATGGAACAGGTACTTTGGTCACTGGTTTTCTTTGCGGAATCAGTTCAGTATTTTTGCTTAAAGGGCAACGCAAACGATGGGTTGGCCTCTCTTTAGCTCTAACCGCAATTGTTGCATTGTTCTTAACTATTTTCAGCATGGCAGATATCATCAATACGTCCGATGGAATCCCACAGAATCTTATTGCTAGATTCCCTACCATTGACTCAACATATGCGAATAAGGCGAAACTAGAATTTTCGGCTGGTTTGTGGTTAGTACTTGGAGGTTCAAGTCTTTCTTTACTTGCCGGAGTTTCTGGATTTAAGAGAAACGCGTAAATAGTTAATTAGAGGAGCGACTTGCTCAATTGACTGCTACCATCTGCGATCTAGGGCCGTTAGCTCAGTTGGCTAGAGCACCTGCATGACATGCAGGGGGTCGTGGGTTCAAGTCCCTCACGGCCCACCATATGCAAAAGAATACGGTACGCCTAATAGCAGGAGTCACAGCCTTCATGATGGTTGCCGCTCTGGTCATACCATTATTTTTATAAAACAAAAATTTTAGAGCTGCCCTAATCTAATTATCATCGCGTTTTCTAGATATTGGCAAGAGTTAGTGACAGGTAATGGAGAAATAGTTAGAGACCTGAATAGATGATGCCATTCTTGTAGAATCATGAATAGGGGGTGGTTAGATGGTGAGCGAAGAGGATAGGAAGACATTTCACCGAGATGGAGGAGTTCTTTTAAAAAATGTTTTGGAAGAGAAATGGATTAAAATTCTCGCAGCTGGTTTAGATGAATGCTTCAACGAACCCGATGGCATGTCGAGTGAACTAGTAATGAATGATATGCAAATTCGTGTAGACCAATATCCAGCTGCTCGATCTAAGGGCCTAAGAGATTTCATTTATAATTCCATTGTTGGAGATTTGGTTGCCGAAATGATTAATACTCCGGTCCGGTTCTATATGGACCAAATGTTTGTAAAGCCAGCAGGAGAATTAATGGCAACAGCTTGGCATCAGGATACGTGTTACTACAACGTTGAGGGAAATGACCTGATAAGAGCTTGGGTTTCTCCCGATTCTGTTCCTAGAGAAGCAAGTCTTGAGATAGTTCGTGGCTCGCACAAATGGAATGTCACATATCGTCCGCTTGTAGGACGGGACCCGAGTATTTCAGAAGAAACGTACAAAAATAATTTGAAGAAAGCCCGCGAGAACGGGTTCTATGAACGTGCTGGTGATAGTTTCGCATACAATGATGCTTTGCTAGATACCGCACTTCCTGAAGTTCCAGATATTGGGAACAATAGAGAATCGTTTGACATTATTGGGTGGGATTATGAGCCCGGCGATCTAATTCTTTTCCATGGTAATATTATACACGCCGCGTGTAATGAAACCACGCTTACCTATCCTCGTAGAGCGCATGCGATCATGTTCGCTGGGCCAAATGTGCGTTACAAGAAGCGATTAGGGCAAGTAATACCTGACCCTAAAGCGCTCGATCCGTATAAGCCGGAAACAGGCCAATTCTTATCCGAGTTTGAGGACGTCTTTCCTATCGTGGGTTAAGAGTGTTTCTGAACTTAACCCTGAAAAGAAAGAACTTCCGAAAGTTTAAACCATGATTGTAGGAGAACCCTAATACTTATTCCATGCTTAGACCAGTGTCACGAGTTGTGGTAGTAGATGGCTCCGGCGTTTGTTAGCCCGGAGATGGTTGTTCCAGGAGCGCCGATGATGAGGTCGTTGCCGATGACTGCTATGGCGGATCCGAACAGTCCGTTTGTTTGACTGCTGCCGGTGAAAGCGCTTTGGCTCGCGTACAGCATTTCAGCCCCGTCCGTGGTGCTCCCAGAGGCGCTTCCATAGAGGATCTGGACCGCTCCGGCGTTGCTGTATGATGAGACTGTCTCTCCGGGAACGCCGATGATGACGTCATCGTATCCGTCTTCGTTGAGGTCGCCGGTTGTGACAACCGCTCCGAACTCGTCGCCGACGCCTACATTGCCTGGCACGCCGTTACTGCGCTGGCCCCAATAGTTATCGTTTTCTGAAGTGGTTCCATTTGCTGTGCCGTAGAGGATCATGATGGCTCCCACGTGTCCGCACACGACGATGTGGGGCCAGCAGCGGTGATCTCCGGGAACGCCGAGAATGACCTCGTCAAATCCGTCACCATCGATATCGCCAGTAGCGACTGACTCTCCAAAGCGGTCGCCTACAGAAGGGTGTGCCGTAATTCCGTTGCTTCGTTGACCGAAATACTGGTCGTTGTCGCTTCTGATGCCTGTTGCTGATCCATACAGAAGCTGTATTGCTCCAATATCGCTTCCGCATATGCCGATATGGGACCAGCATCGGTATTCGCCGGGCACGCCAACGACAACGTCATCAAAGCCATCACCATCAAGGTCTCCTGTAGCTACAGACGCCCCGAATTCTTCACCAACATTTGGTATGCCGCTAATACCGGTAGTTCGTTGCGTAATGTATTCGTTACCTGCTGATGTGATGCCTGTTGCTGAACCGTACAAAATATTGATAGCGCCGACATCGCCGCACACGTTAATACCGGTCCAGCATCGGTATTCGCCAGGCACGCCAATAACAACGTCATCGAAGCCATCCCCATCAAGGTCTCCTGTAGCTACAGACTCACCGAACCGGTCACCACTAGCAGCTTCACCAGCAATACCGGACGTATTCTGGTGAAAAATCTCATAATCACCTAAACCAGACACTGACCCATAAGCAACAGTCACCATCCCAGCATTATTAGCGCCACCAATCTCATCACCAGGAGATCCAACGATCAAATCATCAAATCCATCACCATTAAAATCGCCAGCAGCCATCGATGTACCCAAACCATCACCAGGCTCAGGAACACCAGGCCAACCATCCTCACCCTGATAGACAACATCGTTTACTCCAATGCCTCCATTCCCTCCATAAATAGTGTGGATTAAGCCGGCACCGTAGATTGATCCGATATTTTCCCCTGCAACACCAACACTAAAATCATTAGAATGATCTCCATTGAAATCAGCTGAAACTACCGATGTACCAAATGCATCGCCCGCCTCAGATCCGCTCCAACCTGATGGAAGGAGATCGTCATAATCTTGATGGAGTCTATTGCCCAGTAATGAAAAGTTAGGAACGAAAAAGAAAGTAGAAAGAATTTGTTCACTCATATCTCGACCTTCAGAAGATAGGCCGCTGTTTACGAGCGACATAAACGAATCTCCCTTAGTTGTTTTATTACCGCTAGTTCCATAAATTGTTATATCTGCATGATCCGTTCTTCCATATGGATCTAGTGAACCTGCAATAGATAATCCAGTGACGTCACCGATCGGTCCTAGCGAAGAAGCTACCCATCTACCAAGTTCTTCTCTCGTGTAGGACCTTTCCCATCTAGTATAAGGGTTACCAATATTGTCGTAACTATCGGGCTGGGCAGTTAAGTAGGAGATATCAGCGCAGGGGTAATTGGAGGAAGTGCAAAAAACGTAGGAACCCGCTGCTGTATTTCCTCCATTAGAAGAGCTGTAGTAGGCAGTTATTGGTGATTGGCCAATCAGTAGAACAGTTTGAGAAGTTGCATTAACTGCTGCTTGCCAGTTGGCAGAGTAGGCTCCTGTTTCATTTGAATACCCAGTGTAATGCTGGTCATTTACAGTTGAATAGAGATCCCAGGGCAAACCCCAAGAATTGTTTGCTCTTCTGCTGAGAATTCTTTGGTAAGCATATGTTCTACCTGCAATAGCCTGTGATTGTAAAGCGGCGTCCGGCCAGCTAGCAGGAACTTCCGCTAATCCGTATAAGTATTGATCCATGGGTAGATCTTCGAGCAAAACGTAAATTCCGCCACCTTCGAATGTTCTTTCTCGAACCGCTAATGTTCCCCATTGGTAGCTATTGCCAGATGTTCCAATATCCGTGAATTGAGAGATTACGTTAGTTTCTATAGGCTCGTTTTCAACCAATTCAATATAAATCGGCTCTTGTAGGCAATGGTGAATAACATTTTCACCTGTTTCATCAAGACAAAGGTTGTTACCTAGGTCATCTACGAGAGTGAATTCCCCCTGACTAAATCCGAGAGTTAATGTTGCCGCGTTTGCGAGGGACGCGAAAATCTCGTCATTCCCATTTCGGAAGTCGACAGGACCTGAAGTTGTGAAAGTAGCCCCAATCCCACTGAATAGATGCAAGCGAACGTCATCTGGTACAACATCTTGAACTAGAGAAGCTGTCGGGTAGTAAAAGTTGAGTATCTCTGTTGCGCTTAGCCCACCTCCCCCTTGTTCTACAGGTAAGGCTCTTCCATAAGCTCCGTATTGGCTCATGCCAACACCATGCCCCCACCCTCCACCCTCTATAGTGATGTCATCTTGATCATCAGCAATTACAGGGGTTGCAGATAGTAATAAGCTAAAAACTATTGATACAGCGGAAAGAATCGGGGTTAGTTTCATAGAAATTTGAAAAGTCTAGCTGGCTTATGGCTGGTGTATTTTTCTCTCCGCCTAGCTTAATATGTTGGACTGCGCAATATGGGTCATGGATTCAGATAAAATTTAGCCGAGTTTATAAATCTAATGAGTTGTAGTTTCATGCAATGACTTTACAAAATTCTTACACTAGCGAATCTAGAAGCGGACCTGTAGATGTGCTTATTCTCACTACAGGCCATCATGCTGAGGATGGGCGATTGGTCCGTCATAGAAATGCGCTTATGCGCAAGGGACTTGTTGTTGAGGTAAAGGCAATAGAATTTAACTCAAGATTTTTGAGGTATGTGACTGGGCCGATAAAGGCGAGGAAAGAAATTGTCGAAACTTCACCTAAATGCGTGATTATCCCTGATCCTGAATTGCATCTTTTCCTCGCACCATTGTTAATGGGAAAATTTCCGTTAATCGTTGATGTGCATGAGGATTATAAATTAGTAGCTTTAGATCGAGATTGGATCAAAGGCCCTCTTAAATATTTAGTCAGTTTGGTCCTAAGGGTTTTGCCTCTTCTGCGCAGAGTATGTGCAGATGTTATCATCGTCGCTGATAAATCGTTGAGTGAGAAAAAGAGTATTCTCGTGGCGAATATCCCACATCCATTAGATATAGAAATGGATCCTAGCCCAGAGCCTTTACGAGTAGTTTATGTTGGCGATATCCGAATGAGCCGAGGAATCCAAGACATGCTGTCTGTAGCAAAGAGTATTCCTGATCTCAGGCTGGACCTTGTTGGGCCATGTGTAGCTTCGGAAAAACTATTGAAGAAGATTGAAGACTTTGACCTTAGCGAAAGAGTTATTTGGCATGGTCGAAAGTCTTATAAGGAATCCTGGAGAATTGCTTCAAGATGTGCGGTTGGGCTGAGCTTATTGGAGGAAACTAAAGCATTCAAGCATGTAATTCCTACAAAAATCTGGGAATATTGGGCTTTAGGCATACCTGTTTTAGCTTCAAGCCTGCCCGGGCAAGCAAACTTAATTCATGAAGCTGGCGGTGGTTTTGTCCTGAATGAAGAATTTTCTTATAGCGATTTTGAGTCTTTGATTCACAATAGATCTGAACTTAGTTCTGCAGGACGGCGCGGGAGAGACTTTTTCTTAAAGCGAAGTAAAGAAAATGCTAATGAATTATTTAAAGCGTATTGTCTTGCCACGCAAAATAGTTGATTAGTCAACGGTAGAAATTGTGGTCTTGGTCATCTTTTGGGATACTTTGAATTAGAATCTTGACTTATGGAAGATTCCGGAACAACTGATCAAAAAATAGTTTATTTGGAACCACCTTTTATTCGCAAAGCGACAAGATCAGGCTTACCCCCGCTCCGAAATTATTTGTTAGAAACCTTTCGGTATAGGACTTTTGCTTTTCATTGGTCTAAGGGGGAATTGAAATCTAGAAACTTTGACACAGCTTTGGGGAGGCTTTGGCATTACTTAAATCCGTTTCTTTTCGGTTTGATCTATTTTGTCTTTGTTGGAATTCTGACCGGCGGTGGGTTAAACAGCAGTAAACGTCTGGCTTTTTTGGTATTTAATCTTTATGTTTGGACTCTGCTGAGTTCGATGATCATGACGTCAGTGAGTTCAGTTCGTAATGGTGGCGGAGGAGTTCTGACTAATTCGGCCTTGCCTAAAGTAGTTATACCTATTGCCTCTACCGTGTCAGCTACCAACTTGTTTCTTCGTTCGTTAGTTGCGTATGTTCCATTGCATATCGTTGCTGATAGGGGTTTTCATATTGAATTTTTGTGGATTCCTGTCCTTATTTTTCTTACTTGTCTCTTTGGTCTAGGGATAGCACTTATGTTTGCGACATTAAATGTGTATGTGCGAGATGTATCAAGGTTTTTGCCACATTTTTTGCGACTTTGGCTGTATGTCTCACCAGCGATATGGGAATATGAACGGGTTCTTGAGAGTGGTACGGTAAATGCATTAGCCCGACTAAATCCTACGTATTCAGGATTCTCTGCCTGGACAATGGCGCTAGATGGGTCAATAGCAGAGAATGGTCCAACCTTGGCCCACCAAGTATCTGTTTTCGCTTTATGGGCATTCCCTATCGCCATTGTTGGTTTTCTTGTTTTTGTGTCCCGGGAGGATGAGTTTGCAATTAGAAATTAAAAATGCGGTTGAAGTCAAGAATTTATCAGTCGCTTATTCTGCGGTTGTTGAACAGGCGAAATCAAAGAAATCATCAGTGCTAACCCGGTCAACAAAGATTAGGAAGATTGAGGCGCTATCGGATGTATCAATTAACTTTCCTGCGGGGCAAGTCACTGGCCTTATTGGAGGCAATGGTGCTGGAAAATCAACTTTGCTAAAAACCATTGTAGGAGTCCTTAAGCCCTCCGTGGGTGAAGTCCACTTATGGGGTAGACCTCACCTCCTGACACCAGGAATGGGGTTTAATAGGACTTTATCTGGGCGAGAAAACGTTATTTTGGGTGGTTTGGCTGCAGGGATGACATTGGATGAGGTTAGATCTAAACAAGAGGAAATAATAGAATTCGCAGATATAGGCCACTTCATAGATCTACCTACAACAACTTATTCTTCTGGAATGTTTGGAAGACTTGCTTTCACAGTTGCAACTCACGTAGATCCGGAGATCCTTTTGGTAGATGAGGCTCTCTCTGCAGGCGATTCAAGTTTTAGGAAAAGAGCTGTAAGCCGGATTAGGGACCTTTGTAGTTCAGCAAAGGCGATAATCGTTGTTTCGCATTCTTCCGCTCTGGTCTCTGATATGGCGACTGAAGCCGTTTGGCTTCATCGTGGTCAAGTCAGGATGCAGGGTCCAGTTGCTGAAGTAACTGAGTCGTATGAAAGTTTCACCGGAGAAACTACTGAGACTGCTCAATTGCAAAGTGGAATAGATAGAAAATGATTCCCTTTGGTACGCCCAATCGGGGGAGAAATTTAATAGTTGGTGACTTGAGCTCTAGAACATGAATCAAGACTTAAAACCGCATTTAATTTATCTTGCTTTTTTCTTTCCTCCATCGCGAGCATCGGGTGTCTATAGGGCAATCGCGACTGCAAATGTTTTTAAAAAGTCAGGATGGGATGTCACAGTCGTAACGGTAGAGAAAAAATTTTTCGAAGAAGAAATCGGCACCTATGACAGCTCACTATTTAATGATCTTGAAACTGGGATTGATGTAGTTCGCGTTCCTTTCACTTTTAATGCAGGTGGGTATAAAAAAGCTATTCAAAAGTCTGGTTGGTTCAAAGCTAATTTTCCTAGGCTCTATCAAAAAGTTGGACGACTGGTCAGAACTTACTTATTGGATCGCAAGAGACCAGCGACTAGAATTGACAAATACGGTGCTTGGATCGAACCAGCTGTAGATGTGGTTGAGCGAATTCACGAAGAGAAACCAGCTTCGCATCTTCTAGCGACTGCCAACCCGTTTGCGGCATTTGAAGTTGCATTTCAAATTCAAAAAAAAACTAATATTGATTTCTCAATCGATTATCGTGACCCTTGGACAACTGATGTTTATTCTGGACAAAAGGCAAATCACCCCAAAGAAATTTTTCAACTCGAACGAAGAATCATAGACCGAGCTAGTCACGTCTTTCATGTTAACAATGCTATGGCTGAAGTTTGTAGGCAACAATACCCAAAGTCAGCTGGTAAGCATTTAGTAGCGCCTAATGGTTTTGATATGAAGAGTGTCGCCTTACCGTCATTAGGTGATTCCGGTAGTCCACTAGTTTTTGTGATGCTGGGTACTTTGAATCCCCATTGGCCGTTCAATGAGATAATTGAAGCTTGGGACAGAGCACGCCAATATCTTCCATTTAATAGTTTGTTGAGATTAGGTGGCTATTTGGGCTATTTTGCTCAAAGTGAATTGCCCCTCCGGCAACTTCTTCCAGATGAAAGTTGTGGTTTTGAATATGTGGGTCCTGTCTCGAAATCAGAGGTAAGTAATTTCTACAGATCAGCTAGCGTCATAATTATTCCCGCATCTGGAGGACCGCTCGTTACTACAGGAAAAGTCTATGAAGCTGCTGCTCAACCCAACCCAATTGTTTGTGTACAGTCAGAAAATGGTGGAGCACGCAGAGCTTTAGAGGGTCGTCCTCTTGTGTTCTCGTGCGAGCCCTCTATTGACGCAATTGAAAGAGCCATCCTAGATTCTGCAGCAAGCTCTTTGAGAATGGGAGAGGCAGACATTAAAAGGATACGAAATTTCGCTGCTCCATTTGAACGGGAAACTTCCCTAAAAGTAATAGTTGAATCTATTGGCAATAAAGTGTTGTTTTCTCATGGTTAAAGTAAATATTCTTACTCCGTGGTACCCCGACGCTGGATTAGGGCATTTATATAGTGGAGTATTTGTACACCAACAGGTAAAAGCCCTTCAAAGTAATGGAGTGGATGTCAGCATTGAAGTGCCGAAATGCCATAAACACTATGAAAAGGTAACTCTTGGTGGATTATTTACGGAAATTGAGAAGCTTGCTAGCCTCAACCCTGAGAGTATATTCCGGACTAATCAAGGCGCTCTCATTATTCCTTATTTGACAACTGAGAGGGCTTCCATGGCGGAGCAAGTTTCGTCAATTGAACGTGCGCTTTACATGAAAAGAAAGGTACTGCCGTCTGATTCGGATATTAACCATGTTCACGTTGCTTTACCTATAGCTCCAGCTTTATCTAAAGTATCTTCTAAACCTTTGGTCGTAACAGAGCATTCGTCACATGTCAGAAAAGATTGCCAGATACCTGAGGTTGCAGAAATGTATCGTCAAACCATAGAAGTAGCTTCTGCGTTTATATGCGTTTCTTATTTTTTGCAAAAACAAATTTCCGAAATGCTTAATGTGGACATCGGCCCCAAATGGAAAGTCGTTCCGAACATTGTTGATTTTGATTCGTTCCCTTTCGTTGAACGTTCAGACAACTCCTGCAGATCCTGGATTTATGTAGGGGCACTTTTCGAAAGCAAGGGAGTCATGAAATTATTAAAGACTTTTCACCATTTCAAGAGTAACAGTGATGAGAAAGCAACACTGACTTTGGTAGGTAAGGGGCCATTAGAACGTTGGATACGCACGTATGCCAAAAAACACAATATTGCTAACGCTGTATGTATTCGTGAACCCCAATCACAGGCGGATATTACAAATTTTTTTTATAATGCGGACCTCATGGTGCATCTCAGTCCCTTTGAAACATTTGGACTCGTTTCGCTGGAAGCAATAGCTAGTGGCCTTCCAGTTGTATCGCTCAACAACGGTGGGTCAAAAGAAACTTGGGCTGATTTATCGGAGCTATGTGGATTGCATTTGCGAGAGGATTTGAGCTTCGAAGAAATCTCAAGTGCTATTAGCGGCTGGCGAGATTCCCATATCACGCTTAACCTTGCCGAGGCTTCAAGAGAATTGGAACAAAGGTTTAGTCCCGACTCTATCTATAGTCAGCTTGATCAAATTTATTCGTCGGTGTTGAAGTGAATGTCGTTGTAATTTCGCAGGCCGACCGACTGAAGGAGTTAGAGGCATTTCTGTCAAATGTGCTTGAAGCAAGCGATAGCTCGTATATCTTGATTTGTCATCACAAAAAACTGGTTGACGGTATCCGTGTAGGTAAAAATTCTAGTGTGATCGGGTATTTTCCTCAGTATCACTATCAGTTGCTTCTAGCTCAATTACATTTTTCGTACCGGCGTCGTAGATT
>JASLWO010000032.1 GCA_030740795.1 Acidimicrobiales bacterium
GAAGATGAGAATCGAACTTACCGGAATTCAAAATTTCATAAACGGTTACTATTAGCAAGCGCTGGTTCAATAATGCATTTTTTCCTGGCATTAGTTTTTCTTTACGCCGTACTAGTAGGGAATGGAATTAAAGTTGACGAATCAGAATGGATTGTTAAGGAAACTTTGGATAATGGACCGGCCGAACAGATGGGAGTTGAAGCAGGGGATAGAGTTGCCAAGCTTAATCAAATGCCAGTTGAGGGCTGGTGGGATTTCGCTACTGCAATATCGGAGTCACCTGATGAACTTATATCGCTTGAAGTCCAAAGAAATGGAGAGACATACATTCTCCAAGGCCAACTTGGTTCACGAGAGAGTTTAGGAAATAACCAGAATAATGAAATAGGCTTCATAGGTATTGCGAGGAGCGAATTTAAAAATATTAGAGTAAATCCGGCTAAAGCAATCCTTGAAACGGGCAAAGAATTTGGTTTTCTTACACGTGAAACCGTTGTAGGGTTAGGAAACTTTTTTAGCCCTACTGGGCTAGGTGACTTCTTCTCAAACGTTTTTGGACTTGATTCAACAAACTCTGGGAATGAGTCAATAGGCCCTTCAAGCAACAATGAAGGAAGAGTAGTTTCAGTAGTAGGTGCTACGAGGATAGGGGCTCAACTTACAGAAGCGGGATGGCCAGGTTTGTTGCTGTTTTTGGCAACGATAAATGTGTTTATCGGCTTCTTCAATTTGATTCCTTTGTTGCCTCTAGATGGCGGACACATAGCGGTTGCAATTTACGAGCGCTTTCGAAGCAAGAAAGGTGTCAGGTATCATGCTGACGCATCTAAACTTCTGCCATTAACGTACACCGTAGTATTTGTACTCATCGCAATAGGGTTAGCAGCAATCTACCTTGACATCGCCGACCCGATATCCCTCTAGACTGTGTAATAATGCAGAACCCATCACAATCAATTAGAAAGAAAACGCGACAAATAACAGTAGGTGCAGTGCCTGTGGGAGGTAACGCACCGATCACAGTTCAATCAATGACTACGACGAAGACCTCAGATGTTGAGGGCACTCTGCAGCAAATATACGCCTTAGCAGCAGCTGGAGCAGACATCGTTAGGTGTACGTGCAATGATTCCGACGCTGCTGAAGGTCTCGCAAGAATTTTACCGCGATCCCCAATCCCAGTAGTTGCTGATGTTCACAATCAACACAAAATGGCACTTGCCGCTATCGCCGCTGGTGTAGATTGCCTTCGTTTAAATCCTGGGAATATAAGAAAACCTGAACATATTAAAGCTGTCGCTGAGTTGGCAGGAGAGCATGGAGTGCCAATCCGAATAGGGGTAAACGGGGGGTCTTTGCATCCAGATTTGTATAAAAAGCATGGAGATCAAGTCACCCCTGAAGCAATGGTTGAATCTGCGTTAACTGAACTTTCGTATTTCGAAGAGGTAGGTTTTGACAAAGTAAAAATTTCTGTAAAAGCTTCGGATGTTTCACTGATGGTTGAAGCATATCGGCAGCTAAGTACCGCAACTGACCATCCTTTACACCTAGGGGTGACGGAGGCAGGACCTCCGCCTTCGGGACTTATTAAATCAACGGCTGGGATAGCTACTCTTCTTCTTGAAGGAATAGGGGATACGATCCGGTTTTCCTTAACGGCAGACCCAATTCAAGAGGCCAAAGCAGGTCGACAACTTCTAGAGGCTCTTGGTCTACGCGAAAGAAAAAATGTTGACCTAATAGCTTGCCCAAGTTGTGGTCGAGCAGAAATTGATGTTTATACAGTCGCTCAAAAAGCACAGAATGCCTTTGAGGAAAAACAAATACCTCTTCAAATCGCCATTATGGGGTGCGTTGTCAACGGTCCAGGAGAAGCCAGAGGCGCTGATTTAGGAATAGCAGCAGGGAACAAGCGCGGTCATTTATTCGTCAAAGGTCAAAACGTTGCCGTAGTTAAAGAGGATGAAATGGTTGAAACTTTGGTCGAATGGGCTGAATTTATAACAGAGAATGGTGTAGAAGCAGCTCTTGCAAGAGTAGATCTAGAAAAGGCCCGCAAGGAAGCGGAAAAAGATAGAAAGGACTTGTTAGCTGAACACGGAGATGATGTTAACGAGGATCAAAAAAAAGTTGACCTTATAAGAAAGATATAAGCTCTTACGGACTACGTTCAAAATATCTCCGTTGATGCAACTTCTGTAATCAGGGATATAGTGGAGGAGTCTTGAATTCCTAAGGAAAAAAGGCGTGGGAAATCCCACGCCTTTTGTGGATCTGGGCGTAATTTATCAAATATAAATAGAAAGGAGAAGAAATGAGCATAGTGAGAAAAGTCACAGAGATTGTTACAGGCCTTCTCCGATCAACCGAGTATCGGCTTTATGATGTAGAGCAGAATGCAGGTATTGTTAAGATCACGGTGGATTCCTCAACGGGAGTGACATTAGATCAACTTGCCGTGATTAATCGAAAAATTTCACACGCATTAGATGAGAAAGATCCAATTCCAAATAAGTACACATTAGAAGTCTCAAGTCCTGGTCTGGAACGAAAGTTAAGGAAAAGAGAGCACTTTCTAGGTGCTATTAACGACAGAATTACTGTAAAGCTAGGGCCACATGTTGAAGGGGAACGTCGGTTCGGAGGGGTGCTAAAAGAGGTAGGTGCTGATTTCTTAGTCTTAGAAGTAGAGAACACTGAAAAATATGAAATAAAAATTGAAGATATAACGCAGGCAAAAACAGTTTTTGAGTGGGGGAAAAATCCAAAGACTGGCAAACAAAGCGCGAAACCTAAGGTTTCGTCCAATTTAAAGTAGATAGGGAGTAGTAATGAATGCTGAAATGAAAGAAGCAATCAACGCAATAGCAGCTGACAAAGGTATGAAACCAGACGTTCTCTATGCAGTCCTAGCTGATGCTTTGGAGTCAGCGTATAAGAAAATGCCTGGAGCTTATGAATATGCTTGGGTTACGATTGACCCTGACACAATGGAATACAGGGTCATAGCCCAGGAACTCGACGACGAAGGTGAACCCTACGGCGATGAGTTCGAAGTCACTCCAGATAATTTCGGGAGAATAGCTGCTCTAGCTTTCAAACAAGTTCTTGTGCAAGGGATACGTGAAGAAGAACGCGAACAGAAATATGAGGAATATGCCGGTAGAGAGGGTGACATAGTAACAGGTATCATCCAGCAGAGCGATAGCCGTTACACGTTACTTGACCTCGGTCGGGTAGAAGCTCTTCTGCCCCGAGCTGAGCAAGTCCCAAATGAACGCCCTGATAGTAATACTCGTATAAAGGCTTATATTGTTGAAGTTCGCAAAACTGCAAAAGGTCCTCAAATAGTAGTGAGCCGAACTCACCCCGGTCTTATTAAACGTTTATTTGAACTGGAAGTACCAGAAATAGCTGATGGGATAGTTGAAATCAGATCTTGCGCACGCGAGCCAGGTCATCGAACAAAAATAGCTGTCTGGTCCAATGACCCTAACGTTGACCCCGTCGGAGCTTGTGTAGGAGCCAGTGGGGCGCGAGTCAGGATGATAGTAAATGAACTCCGTGGCGAGAAAATAGATATCGTTCCTTTCTCTGAAGAACCGGAAGAATTTGTCTCAAAAGCACTTTCGCCAGCCAAAGTGAAAGAAGTCCGAATAGACATGGAAACCGGCACAGCGGATGTCATTGTTCCCGATTATCAACTTTCTCTAGCTATCGGTAAAGAGGGTCAGAATGCTCGTCTTTCTGCTCGGTTGACAGGGTGGCGCATTGATATAAAGTCCGAAACCCAACAAGCAGAAGAAGATGCATACGAAAGTGTGGATTGGGCAGAAGGGGAATGGATCGTTGATCCCGAAACAGGGGAACAGGTCTGGCAGCCAGCTGAAGGAGGGCCAGCGCTTTCAGCTGAAGAGTGGGGAGCTACCTCTGAATCCGATTCGGGTGGAGAAGAAGTGTCCGATTCGGGTGGAGAAGAAGTGTCCGATTCAGGTGGAGAAGAAGTGTCCGATTCAGGTGGAGAAGAAGTGTCCGATTCGGGTGGAGAAGAAATCACTACACAAATTGAAACAGATAAAGACTCAAGTGAAGATTCTCCTGAAGAGGATGGACTTGCAAGTACAAACGGCTAGTCTATTGAATCGGGAAAATAAAGCGACGAAGAGAAGCTAATGAGAAGATAGGACTAACGAGCTAAACGGCTCGAGAATAAGAGAAGAAATAAATTGTCAGCAAAAGTACGTGTCTATGAGCTTGCTAGAGAGCTAGACATCACCAATAAACAAATAATCGCTTTATGCGAATCCCTTGGGATTGATGCTAAGAGTCATTCATCAAGTCTTGTTGAGGCGCAGGCAGACCGAGTCCGAAAAAAAGCTGAAAGCGAAGGTTTGGTAAAGCTGACATCACCTTCTGAAATTGGTGACCAGAAAGTTACTAGAGAAACATCTAATAAAGCCCAAAAAGCGGAAGATGGAACGGTAGAAAAGGCACCTTCAAAAGCGGTCAGCTCAAAGAAACCACCACCGAAGAAAGCGAAACCATCAAGTTCCGAATCAGGACAAAAAACCGAGACACCCACAAAACACATTAGAAAAGAAACTGAGAAATCTGAGTCAGAAGAAAAACCTGAATCAGCCAAGAAACCTGCGAAAAAATCAACATCTAGTGAACAAGCACCATCTCCCAAAAGCTCGCCAGTAGAAGCGACTCCAAAATCAGCAACTGGTAAGCCAATCCCTCCTCCACCTGCACCGCGTTCCAAATCGGGTAGACCTATACCTCCTCCACCTGGAATGGGCGGGAGAGGACCTTCGAGACCAGATACTAAAGAAAAACCTAACTACCGGCGTTCTGGAGGGCGACCAAATGGAACTGCAGTAGATAAACAGTCAGGGTCAGAAAGACCTAGAGGCCCAAGACCTGTAGGTGGCCCAGTCCAACCTTTCTTCCCAAAAACTGGTCTTGATGGGAAACCTAGTAGTGGGAAACCTAGTAGTGGCAAACCTAGTGGAGGACGCCCTGGTGGACCAAACCAGAGACCTCAACGAAAGAAGAAAAGCAGACGCAGGAGAAGGCAAGAAGAACTCCAACCAATGGATACTCCTGCGTACACTCCTGAAGATGCTCCAGTACCAGAAGGAGAAATCGTAATTGAACGAGCTTCATCACCGATTGATGTGGCTCCGAAACTAAATAGAACAACTGCTGACGTAGTTAGATTCTTAATGGAACAAGGGGAGATGGTTACCGCTACCCAATCTTTGACCGACGACATGATTGAGTTATTCGCAGCTGAGATAGGGGCAGAAGTCCGATTGGTAGACCCAGGAGAAGAACAAGAAATCGAGCTACAGAAGAAGCTACAAATCGACGATACTTCCTCAGACCAAGATAAGTTACCAGAACGTCCGCCAGTGATAACTGTAATGGGTCACGTAGATCATGGTAAAACCAAACTTCTTGATCAAATCCGCCAAGCAAACATAGTCGCTGGAGAGGCTGGAGGAATCACTCAGCACATAGGGGCTTATCAGGTCCAAGTCAATGGACAATCCTTGACGTTTATTGACACACCGGGTCACGCAGCGTTTACGGCTATGCGAGCTAGAGGAGCGGAGGCCACAGACGTAGTTGTCCTCGTAGTTGCTGCAGATGATGGGGTAATGCCTCAAACTGTTGAGGCAATAAATCATGCTAAGGCAGCGGGGGTGCCGATCATCGTAGCAGTTAATAAAATTGACCTTGAAAGCGCAGATCCACAACGAGTCCTCGGAGAATTGGCAGAACACGAACTTGTCCCCGAAGCATGGGGTGGAGAAACAATTGTCGTTGAAATTTCCGCACTTGAAAATACTGGTGTTTCTGACCTTTTGGAAAACTTAAACTTGATAGCAGAGGTAGAAAGCTTGAGGGCATCTCCAAAGGGAAGAGCGTCAGGAGTTGTACTTGAATCTCACCTAGATGTTGGACGTGGGCCGGTAGCCACAGTGCTTGTTCAACGAGGGACACTTTCGGTAGGGGACCCAATCGTTGCTGGTCCCTCATGGGGGAGAGTGAGAGCACTCGTTTCTGACACAGGTAATCAGGTTAAATCTGCAGGTCCATCATGCCCAGTGCAAGTGCTAGGAATGTCAGATGTTGCTATCGCTGGAGATGAATTTGTGGTCGCACCTGATGAACGTACAGCTCGGGACGTCGCTGACACCAGAGAGCACTATCACAGAGTCGCTTCAATAGGCCGTGACTCATCAGCTGGTTCTGGCGGGGGACGCCTTGAAGACCTCTTTAGCCAAATAAGTTCAGGAGAACAAGCTACTCTCAACTTGATTCTTAAAGCAGATGTGAATGGATCACTAGAAGCCGTTCGGGAAAGCATAAAGAAACTTGAAAGAGCGGAAGTCAAAGTCTCATTTGTCCACGCAGGGGTTGGAGCTATAACAGAAAATGACATTCAACTTGCTGCAACATCAAATTCAACCGTACTAGGTTTCAATGTGCGCCCTGACCGGAAAGCAAGAGAAACAGCGGACCAAGAGCAAGTAGAGATCCGCAATTATGAAATTATTTACAAATTACTTGAAGATATAGAGTCAGCTATGGTTGGAATGCTCAAGCCTGAATACGAAGAGATTGTTACTGGAGAGGCAGAAGTAAGAGAGATTTATAGGATCCCGAGAATCGGAGCAATCGCCGGTTGTTACGTGCTTGACGGGAAGATAGAACGAGGCTCAAAGGTACGTTTCCTTCGAGAAGGAACAATTATTTGGAAAGGTGACGTTGCCTCACTTAGAAGGTTTAAAGATGATGTTCCAGAAGTTGCAGCTGGTTACGAATGCGGAATCGGCCTATCCGACTTCCAAGATCTTAAAAGCGGTGACATTATAGAAACCTACGAAGAACAACAGATAGAAATATCCTAAATCCTAAAAGGTCAACAAAGTTGCACGGTATTCTCAATGGCTAGACGACGCACAAACAGAACAAGAGACTATCAGCGTAGCGCTCGACTCAACGAGCTACTTAGAGAAGTAATCGCTGAAGAGCTAGAGAAAATTGATGATAGCGAATTGGGCTTAGTTAGCATCTCAGCGGTTCAGGTAGACAATGAACTTTCTAAGGCTCGGGTCTATCTATCTACCCTTGAGGAAGAAAACGATTTAGTTCTAACCCGAATGAAACGCCACAAAGGAAGATTACGAAAAGCTATAGGCAGCCAAGCACGTCTCAGAAGAGTACCTGAACTTGAATTTGTCATTGACCCAGCAATAACCACTGGTGGACGGATAGACGAAATTCTTTCTCAGATTGAAGCAAATCAGAATAGAACGACAGATGACGAAACCCAAGCCTGAAAACGGATTTGCGATTATTGATAAAGAGGCAGGTTGGACTAGCCATGACGTTGTTGCACGAGCTAGGAAATTGCTTAACATTAGGAAAATAGGTCATTCAGGCACTCTTGACCCACCCGCTACAGGCGTCCTGATCCTCGGTATCGGGAAAGCAACTAGACTTCTCAGATTCATTACCGACTTGAGAAAAGAATATGTGGCAACAATGGTGATCGGCTCTGAGACAGACACATTAGATGCAGAGGGGAAAGTAACGAATACGACAAAAATCTACCCCACCTTACAAGAACTTCAGGAGAACGCCCTTAGTTTCATTGGGGATATCAAACAGGTTCCTCCGATGGTCTCAGCCGTAAAAATCAAAGGAAAACGGCTTTATGAGCTAGCTCGCGAAGGCAAAGAAGTCCATCGCGACCCCAGGAACGTAACAATTCACCATATTGAAGTGACTGAATCTCTTGAGGACAACATCTACCAAATAAGAGTTTCATGCGGGTCTGGAACATATATACGTTCACTTATCTCTGACCTAGCAGCGAAAACGGGATCATTGGCTCACGTAGGATGTCTCCGCAGGACGGCGATCGGTTCATTTGGTACTGATTTAGCAAATCCAATTGAGGGAATACAACTCATCAATATGCCGGAAGGACTACGTGACTACACAACGATAAACGTGTCTGATGATGTAAGTGACAGAATCAAAGTCGGATCCGTAATGCGGAAAGAGAAACTAGGAATTCAATCTGGAAACGGCCCATGGCCAATTATCGACTCAAGAGGCAAGCTACTCGCAGTGTATGAGAGGTATAACCACGATACGGTTAAGCCTGCCGTTGTAATCTCTCAGGAACCATAATTAACTAAGATTCAACGTAAAGGGTAATTGACGTATGGTTGCAATCCAGATAATCAGAGATGGGGAGAATCTCCCAGACTCCGTAAGGGGAACAGTCGCAACAATTGGAGTTTTTGATGGAGTGCATCTTGGACATCAAGCCTTAATAGCTTTAGTAGTGGAGGAGGCTAAAGAATTAGATCTAGAGACTGCTGTAGTAACTTTTGATCGACACCCAACACAAATAATTAGTCCAGATAACTCACCGAAAACTTTGACGAGTATTGATAGAAAAATAGAATTATTTCAAGATCATGGAATTGACTACGTGTACCTGATCAAATTCGATCAAGAAAGATCCCAAACACCAGCAGTAAATTTCTTAGAGGAAGTTTTTATTAATGGAGTTCGAGCAAAGTCAATTTATGTTGGTGAAGATTTTCAATTTGGTTTTCGGAAAGAAGGGAATGTGGAACTACTCCACACGGAAGGCAAAAAAGCCGGTGTCAACGTCACTGGAGTTCTTTTAGTTCATGGTCAGTCAGAAGAAGAAGGGCCGATTTCGTCAACAGCAATCAGAGACCACCTTGAATTGGGAGAAGTTTCTCTGGCAAACAAGAAACTTGGACGCATGTATGAATGTCAGGGAAAAATAATCTCTGGTGATGGAAGAGGACAAACAATAGGAGTCCCAACAGCTAACTTGTTGATCGATCCTGAGATACTTCTCCCGGCAGTCGGCGTCTATTCGGCTTGGTACCAAAGACCGGATGGTTCAAGAAAAAAGGCAGCCGTGAACATAGGTCGCAGGCCAACATTTGAAGATTGTTCACATGATGTTTCAGTTGAAGCTCACCTACTGGATTTCGAGGGAGATCTTTATGGGGAGGCAGGGAGGTTGTTCTTCGTTAAGAGAATACGAGAAGAGCGGAAATTCTCAGGAGTTCCTGAATTGCAGAACCAATTACGAAATGATTTAGCAACGGTAAGAAAGACTCTGAAATAGTAAAGGAAGAACAGGTCAAGTGCGGTTTCGCTTCTGCGCTGGTAGCCTTCCGGTTGGTCACTGTTGTGGCTAGAATACAAAAGCTCAACTGTACGACAACCGGCATGCGGGCAGGGTCAGATACCCAAAAGGAAAAAATTATGGCTGCAAATCTAAAACCTAAAGACTCAACCATTGAGGAACATAGACTTCATGAATCCGATACCGGTTCTCCTGAGGTCCAAATAGCATTACTCACTGACAGGATTGACCACCTAACGGATCATCTAAAAGCCCATAAAAAAGATCACCATAGTCGTAGGGGCTTATTGATGCTTGTAGGCCGTAGGAGAAGAATGCTTGACTACGTCAAGGAAAATGACGTAGAACGATATAGGAATCTAATTGCCAAACTGGGATTACGACGATAAAGAAATCTTTACGGTAAGATTAAATAACGCCCATTTGGTTGGGCAAAACTGAAAATAAAATATCAATAGCGAATGGTCAGCTGCCAGTTGAAAGGACCTAAGGGTTACAGGTCTCTTCAACTGGAAAGCTGAACTCCGATGTTGATGTCTGTTGGATCGTCCACGGGCAAATAAAAGAGGCTTAGCCTCAAAAGGAGTACAAAATGGCGGAAGCCATAACAGTCAGCGGTGCAGTAGGTGCTGAAGACAAAATAATGACACTAGAAACAGGCGTTTTGGCGAATCAAGCCAACGCTGCTGTAGTAGTAAAAATAGGGAGAACGACAGTTCTTGTTACAGCAACCTCAAATAAGAATGTTCGACCAGGAACAGATTTCTTTCCGTTGACAGTTGACTACGAAGAACGTAGTTACGCGGCTGGAAAGATACCAGGGTCATTCTTTAGACGAGAAGGAAGGGCAAGCGAAACAGCAATTCTGGCTTGCCGGCTTACCGATAGGCCTTTACGACCATTATTCCCAGAAGGTTTCCGAAATGATGTTCACATCGTCGCAACCGTTTTGGGAGCTGATCAAGAAAACCCATACGATGTACCTTCAATAAATGCAGCATCTGCTGCACTGTGCATCTCCGATATACCATTTCAAGGTCCGCTAGGATGTGTTCGAATCGCATATGACCAAGATGGAGAATGGATTTCTCACCCCACCTATGAAGAGGGCGAACAATCAACATTTGAAATGGTTGTAGCGGGGCGTCTCTTGGAAGACGGCGATATCGCTGTCATGATGGTAGAAGCAGGGGGAACTGAAAACTCTTGGAAATACTTTGAAGCAGGTGCGCCTAAGGTTGATGAGAAAGTATTAGCTGAAGGGCTAGAATTTTCAAAAGGACCCATAAAGGACGCCATAGCACTCCAGCAACAACTAATTGAAAGTGTTGGAGTGACCGAAACAATGGAAGTCGTTCTCGCTGTTGATTATGCACCTGAAATTATGGAGGCTGTGCAAGAGGTTGGCGCTGACCAAATAGCTGCTAGTCAGCAAATCGCAGATAAAGCTGAACGTGCCGAAGCTGAATCTCAAGCAAGTTCCAATATCCTCGAAGCTCTCCTAGAGAGATTTAGTGAAGTGGACAATGCGCAAACCCAAATCAAAGCGGCAATTCGATCACTCACGAAATCACTCGTCAGGAAAAGAATAGTTGAAGAAGGTCTTCGCATAGATGGGAGAACCCCAACAGACCTTCGTGCCCTTTCATCAGAAGTTGGAGTACTTCCGACTGCTCACGGGTCAGGTTTGTTCCAGCGAGGAGAAACTCAGGTTCTCAACATAACTACCCTGGGAACTAAGCGTATGGATCAGATGATTGATGGAATTGATCCGATTACTCGAAAGCGGTATATGCACCACTACAATTTCCCGCCATTCTCAACAGGAGAAGCAGGGTTTATGAGAGGACCTAAACGTCGAGAAATCGGGCACGGAGCGCTTGCTGAGCGGGCCCTATTGCCAGTCGTCCCAAGTGAAGACGAATGGCCATATACGCTGAGACTTGTATCAGATGTGATGTCCTCAAATGGCTCATCATCTATGGCGTCTGTTTGTTCGTCAACTCTTTCTTTGATGGATGCAGGTGTGCCAATAAAAGCCCCAGTTGCAGGTATAGCAATGGGTCTGGTATATGCAGAGGGCAAATATACGACACTTACTGATATTCTTGGCGCAGAAGATGCATTCGGCGACATGGATTTCAAAGTTGCCGGAACATCCGACTTCATCACAGCTTTGCAACTTGATACAAAGATTGAAGGTATCCCTGCAGATGTATTAGCAGCTGCACTAGAACAAGCGAAGGATGCCAGAATGCAAATTCTTGAAGTCATGACTGGAGCTATCTCAGAACCACGCGAAGATGTTCGTGACGTGGCGCCCAAGATCATTAGCTTTGAGATACCTCTTGACAAAATCGGAGAAGTAATTGGTCCGAAAGGAAAGGTAATCAATTCTATTCAACAAGAAACTGGAGCAGAAGTCATTGTTGATGATGATGGAGTGATGGGGACAGTTTCTATAGCCGCAACCGATCGTGATGCAGTTTATGAAGCTGAACGGCAGATTAATCT
The DNA here is from genome assembly GCA_030740795.1 of Acidimicrobiales bacterium. Lineage (GTDB taxonomy): Bacteria > Actinomycetota > Acidimicrobiia > Acidimicrobiales > UBA8592 > UBA8592. The sequence continues at coordinate 11,738 of JASLWO010000032.1, forward strand.
GATTCTTGACCCTCCTACGGCCGATGTTGGTGGCGTGTATAACGGCAAAGTCGTTAATATCACGAACTTCGGAGCTTTCGTCAATATTCTCCCAGGGCGTGATGGACTTCTCCATATCTCCAAGATTGGTGGAGGAAAAAGAATTAACCGAGTTGAAGATGTGTTAGAACTTGGACAAGAAATTGAAGTGCGAGTTGAAGATATCGACCCCAATGGGAAAGTCAGCCTAGTATTGGCCGACGGTTCACAACCCCGTGAAGGTTCATCAGAATCTCCAGAAGGTCAAGTCTCTAATAAACCCAAAAAGAAAACCAGTGAAAAAGGTAAAGAGAAACAAGCAAGTTTTGAAGATGAGTTTGCAGAAAGCCTTACTGAAGAACTCGGCGAATTAGGTCCTGAAGCTATCGGAGGGAACCAGCAGAATAACCGAAACAGGCGGAATAAAGGTCGTGGCGGAAGAGACAGGTAGCTAGAATTCGCTGCTCTCACACCTTTTAATTTAATATGCCCCTGTCAGGCCCAACGCATGGCAGAATCAATGTATGACTAATATCAGAGTTGGAGTACTAGGAGCAGGCGGTCGTATGGGTGCCACCGTGTGTCAAGCTGTCCTTAATGACCCCACAACTTCTCTTAAGCTCGCCGTAGACACTCAAACTTCTGGTGGGAAGGTAGATAATTCTGAAATAGAAATTGAAAGAGATCTTTCTAGTATTGGACTTGTTGACGTCATCGTAGATTTTACCGTAGCTGAAGCTTCGCGTACCCATCTCCCTCTCATAGCAGAAAAAGGTGTCCACGCGATAGTCGGAACAAGTGGTTTAGGGGAAGAGGATATACAGAATTTGAGAGAATGTTTCACCCAAAGCAACTGCATAATCGCCCCAAATTTTTCAATTAGTGCGGTAATGATGATGCGACTTGCAGAAATTGCGGCACCTCATTTTGACACGATTGAAATTATTGAATATCACCACAACAACAAAATCGATGCACCTTCGGGAACAGCAATCGCTACCGCTGAGAAGTTGGCAAATGCATCACAAGATCTTCATCCTGACCCAACAACTAAAATGGTCCTAGAAGGGGCTAGAGGAGCTACAGGGGAAGATCAGATCCCTATACATAGTATTCGTATGGAAGGAATGCTGGCCCACCAAGAGGTCTTAATGGGCACCTTAGGCCAGACACTAACGATAAGACAAGACAGTTCCGATAGGTCTTCGTTCATGCCAGGAGTTTTACTTGCAATAAAAAAAGTTTTTGAGCTCACAGGTGTGGTAGTTGGGCTCGAAGCGATTTTGGATGTCTAAGAAGATATTTCTTAGCGTCCTTGTTTTTCTATCAGTATCAACGATGCTAGTTCTTGGGTTTTGGCAATTGGATCGCCATGATCAGAAAAAAGATATCAATAAAAAAATAGATGCACGAATATCACAGACAGCCGTTGACATTCTTGAATTAGATCTTGATTCAGGGGAAGGAAGCATTCTCAAAGATCAAGAATATCGCAAAGTGACAGTCACAGGTTTCTACAAACAGTCTGACAGCGTGCTGGTGCGCAACCGATCATTTGATGGCTCACCAGGATATTGGCTACTCACACCTCTTGATTTAGGAACTGGGGAATTTGTAATAATCAATCGGGGTTGGTTACCCGTATCTGCCGAAGAATTTTCAGACACCAATTTAAAGAAGGTCACGATAGAAGGTATAGCGATGGAAACCCAAACCGCCTCGGGTCTCCAAAGAGAAGACTCACCTGAAGGAAATCTTTCAACATTAGGAAGAGTTGACCTCGATCGGTACCAGAAACAACTTGACTATGAGATTCTTCCGATCTTTGTGCAGATCACAAATCAGGAACCAAAACAAAACACAAATTTTCCAATAATTCTTAATCTTCCCAAATTCAAAGACGGTCAGCACCTGAATTACGCGGTTCAATGGTTTATTTTCGCTGCTATAGCGGCCTTTGGTTATCCATTGGTCATTTACAGAAGCAGAAATAAAATTTCTGGAGAATCCGACATCCCCGTTGACTACCTCTAAATGAAAAATCGCAAAGAAATAGTCTTATGACTGCTAGCCTCCATATGGAAGGATGAAAGGAAGGATATGCCTCGGTTTGGTAGAGTGCTTACGGCAATGGTCACGCCATTTACTGACTCGGGTGATCTGGATTTAATAGAAGCAGCGCGGCTAGCGAACTGGCTAGTTGAAAACGGGAATGACGGTCTAGTGATAGCTGGTACTACCGGCGAGTCCCCAACGCTAACTCATGATGAGCAAGTCGCTTTAATCGAATCTGTGGTTGAGGCCGTAGACGTACCTGTCGTAGCAGGAACTGGGAGTAACGATACGAAGGCAGCAATTGAATTGACCCAAAGAGCTGAAAAAGTTGGAGCAGCAGGAATTCTGAGTGTTACTCCCTATTACAACCGGCCATCACAAAGCGGCCTTATTTCCCATTTCACTCGTATCGCAGAAGCCACTGACTTGCCAGTGATGCTTTACGATATTCCCGTTCGTAGCGGCAGAAAAATAGAAACTGGGACATTACTGGAACTGGCACGGAACGTGAGCAATATAGTGGCTCTAAAAGACGCCGCCGGAGATCCTGGGGAAACAGCCGTATTCCTATCAGAAGCACCAGAAAGTTTTGAAGTTTATTCTGGCGACGATTCTCTTAATCTAGCACTTCTTGCAATTGGTGCAGTGGGAGTCGTCGGGGTTGCAACCCACTGGACCGGTATAGAACATCAAAAACTTATAGAGGCACTCCTAAGCGGCGAAATTGAACAAGCACAAAAGATAAACTCTTCACTTCAGAGATCATATGCCTATGAATCTCATCTCGAAGCACCTAACCCAATACCAACGAAAGTAATGATGAATCTTCTCGGGTTTAAAGTGGGTGTTGGCCGACCCCCCATGGATGTTGTGCCCACATGGTTAGAAGAGCTAGCAAAGAACGTTGTTTCTCATACAGAAATTGGGAAATCAATGCAGATTTCATAAGATCGTTAAACATATGAATAACAGCGTTTCAGTTACTTTTTTAGGCGGGCTTGGCGATATTGGGCGTAACTGCGCAGCGATTGAATCACAAGACCAAATACTAATTCTTGACTGCGGACAACTTTTTCCTGATGAGATGATGCCCGGGGCACATTCTGTGCTTCCAGATTTCAGCTACTTAAATACACGCGCTGAAAAAATCGTCGGATGTATAGCGACTCACGCTCACGAAGACCATATCGGAGCGCTGACTTACGCCCTTCAAATTGCTAACTTTCCTATCTATGGATCACCATTTACGCTGGGGATGATTCGCCACCGATTAAATGAAGCGAACCTAATGGGGAAAACAGAACTTATACCTATAGAAGATGGCGATATCGTCAATATCGGAGATTTTCAATGTGAGTTCCTGCCAGTCACTCATTCAATCCCAAGAGGCCTCATCTCGGCAATCCACACTCCCCAAGGAATGATTCTCCATTCGAGTGATTTCAAATTAGATCTCAACCCCATTGATGGAAGACATACAGACCTTGAGAGAATTATTGAGCTATCAAAAGATCCGGGCGTTCGTCTATTGCTCTGCGATTCAACGAATGCAGAGATTCCTGGAAGCAGCATCTCGGAATCCACTGTTGGAAGAGAATTAAAAAAAGTTTTTGAAGACAACAAAGACAAGAGAGTAATTACCGCTTGTTTCTCCAGTCATATCCATAGAGTCCAACAGATTGCAGACATTGCTGTAAACCAAGGAAGGAAGATAGCCACCTTAGGGTTTTCCATGAGGAGAAACGTGGGTTTAGCAAGAGAGTTGGGGATCCTTTCCTTATCAGAAAGCAACCTTATTGATATTTCCGAGGTAGGAACTTACCCACCAGACGAAATTTGTATAGTCAGTACTGGGTCTCAAGCAGAACCAAGATCGTCGTTGTCGTTGGCTGCAAAAGGAGATGGTCGGTGGTTAGAAATAGGGTCTAATGATGTTGTAATTCTTTCTTCGCGTTCAATACCAGGGAATGAGAAACGTATTGGAAAAATGATCAATAGCTTAGGTAGGAGAGGAGCGGTAGTTATCAGTGCTGATTTCCAAGACATACATACAAGCGGACATGGTCAACAGGATGAACTTACGGCTCTTCACGACGCAGTAAATCCAGAATGGCTAGTCCCTGTTCATGGAGAATACAGGCATTTGACAGCGCATAAAGATTTAGCCATTAGGAATGGAATGCCTCCCAACAGGGTTCTTGTTGCAGTAGATGGAGATCAGGTAACACTTGATGACAAAGGTTTAGTTTTGAGAGAAAAGGTTTGTGAAGGAGCATATATATTTTCGCAAGGATCAATAACTGAGAGGAGCCACAATATTTTCTCAGAGCGATTAATTCTAGGAGAAGAAGGTTGCGTCATAGCAAGTATCACCGTAGATCTGCAGAATCGTGAAATATTGGAAACTCCAACAGTTGTAAGCAAAGGGTGGTTAAATGCTGAAACAGCACGAGGATTTGAAGAGGAAATTGAAGAACTCCTAATACAAGAAATCGAGCACCTATTAGATCGTGAAAAAAAAATCTCTAAAGACTTGGTGATGCAAAGAGTAAGAAGGAGCACTGGGGGATTCGTTAACGAACAGACTAAGAGGCGACCCATGATTATCCCGATCGTTACCCTTGCATAAGGGCGAACTACGGTACTGCTGAGAATTTCACCAGTCGTTAGCTATACCCAAAAAACTGATCGGTTGGTGTTACCGTTGAGCTTATTGTGGCTAAATCTAAAGCAAATTACTCCCGAACTTCAAAGAATTCCCGTAAGGGAGAGAAAGTGTCGGAAAAACTGGACCAGAAAGAAAAGGGGTCTAAGAAATTCAAGTCCGATTCACGATCTAGATCTGATGGATCTATTTTGCGTGTTGCCGGGCGAACCTTCCAATCAGCGTTTTCGGGTCACAAAGCAGATTTGATAAGTCTCGGCTTAATTGTAATAGGGATCGTGGCCGGACTTGGCTTGTACTTTGGAACGGCAGGGATTGTAGGTAAAGCACTTGGACCTTTGATTTTTCGTTCACTTTTCGGCTTTGTTGGATATGCAGCTCCGATCGCCCTTTTAACAGCGGGAATTTATTTGACTTTTGAAGTCCCAATTGAGGGAGAAGCATCAGAAGCAAAAGAAAGTTCGCTTCGCTTTGCCCCAATTTTTATTGGGAACTTGTTTGTATTCTCCGCAGTTTGTGGGCTTTCGCATCTAAATAGTGATGCAGGCGATTATAGCCTTTCGGATGTGGGAGAACTAAAGGAAGGTGGAGGTGTGCTGGGCTATTTCGTCGGCGCTCCACTTCGTGCCGCTTTTGAACAGGTAGGAGCAACATTCGTACTAGTGGCCATCGGTCTCATAGGAGTCATAGTTATAACAGGAATGACTTTCCGAGAGTCGTTATCTAAGATATGGAGCCTTTTCAGAGGCGTCTACAGATGGGTTTCGAATGGTACCCGACTAGCTATGGGCGAGACGAGAGAAGAGATAGCCCAGCGTAAAAGGTCTTCCAATAATCCACTTATCCAAATAGATGGAGAAAAGCGACCGGTTGGGAAAGGAAAGAAAGATAAAGGAGAACCTACGCAAAAGATTGCAGATGATGGAACTAGAACACCCCACGGTGATGGCAGCAGTAAAGCTGAAAGCAATCCGACAGGTAAATCTAAGAGTTTTGCATCTAGAGAAGGGGAGGACCCCATAACCTCAGGGGAACAACTTGAAATAGAATTAGGTCCAGCTGCCAAGGGGTCGGTGTGGAAACTCCCATCATCCAAAATTCTTGTACGTTCCTCAGCGCAGGACGTTAACGAGAAGCTTGTTGAGGAGAGGGGGCGCGTCCTTGAAAGAGCGCTTGCAGCACATGGGGTGGAAACGCGTCTGGTAGGAATGGTCGTAGGACCGACAGTAACTCGCTATGAGTTGGAACTTGGCTCCGGAGTAAAGGTTTCAAGAGTGACCACACTCCACAAAGACATCGCGTACGCTATGGCCTCAGCGGATGTCAGAATTCTAGCGCCAATCCCAGGTAGGCAAGCCATTGGGGTAGAAGTTCCGAACAATGAACGGCAAGTAGTAGCGTTGGGTGATGTGCTTAGCTCCGTTGAAGCACAAAGAGCCACTCACCCACTTGAAGTGGCAATTGGTAGAGATATCAATGGTCAGTCAATCATTATGAATTTATCAGAAATGCCACATATTCTTATAGCCGGAGCTACCGGTGCAGGGAAAAGCTCATGTATAAACAGCATTGTTACATCAGCTCTTATGAGGTCAACTCCAGATAATTTAAGGATGATCCTTGTTGATCCTAAACGAGTTGAAATGTCACAATATGAAAGAGTTCCTCACCTATTGACCCAACCAGTTGTGGATCCTAAAAAAGCCGCTAACGCGTTGCAATGGACTTGCCGAGAGATGGATCGTCGATATGAGTTGCTAGCAGAGGTAAGATTTAGAGATATTGCTGGCTACAACGCAGCATATGACAAAGGCACAATACAAGCTCCACCAAGTGCCATAAATCCAGATGGAACCCCAAAAACTTATTCTCGACTACCTTTTATTCTAGTAGTTGTAGACGAACTCTCTGACTTGATGATGGTGGCGCCACGAGATGTAGAAGATTCAATTTGTAGAATCGCTCAGAAAGCAAGAGCAGTAGGTATTCATCTGGTTGTAGCCACCCAGAGACCATCAACAAACGTTATTACCGGAGTAATCAAAGCTAACATCCCTGCGAGAATAGCTTTCGCAGTATCAAGTTTGACTGATAGCCGAGTAATCCTTGATCAAGGAGGAGCAGAAAGATTGGTTGGGCAGGGGGACATGCTAGTACTTGATCCAAAATCGTCTAGCCCGCACAGAATACAAGGCGCATGGGTAAGCGAAGATGAAGTGAAACGGGTCGTTGGAGTATGGAGAAAACAAGCAGAACAGTTGAAAGAGAAAGGGAAAGTTGATGAAATCTCTACCGAACCTACGATTACTGACACTCTAATTAGTCCAGTGGGCGAAGGTCTCCCTGGAGGCACAACAGGAGACGCAGGTGATGACGAGCTTCTCCTCAAAGCTATAGAACTAGTTGTTGATTCTCAACTCGGGTCAACGTCGATGCTTCAACGTAAACTCCGTGTGGGTTTCGCTCGAGCAGGTCGAATCATGGATCTCCTAGAGGAAAGAGGGATAGTCGGACCAAGCGAAGGTTCTAAGCCAAGAGAAGTGTTAATGACGGCTGAACAAATGGATAGACAAGCGGGCGCGGGCTATAGGCCGGAGTAGAATTCCAAATAATCATGTTGATTGATATTATTTCCCTTGTTGTTGGTATCTCTGTGCTGGTTTACAGCACAGAGATGCTTGTTGATACGTCCGGCAGAGTGGCGAAGGAATTAGGAGTTTCGATAGTAGTTATCGGTGCGGTAGTCGTTGGTTTTGGAACAAGTCTACCTGAGATGGCTGTTTCAACCATGGCGGCGACGAGGAATGACCTTAACTTAGGGACCGGGAATGTTGTTGGGTCTATCATCGCAAACCTTTCGTTAGTGGCAGCTGGAGCAGCACTAACAGGGAGAATCCCAATTCCACAAAGAATATTAAAAACCCATCTTCCGATTTCAATGAATGCTGTTTTCTGGTTTTGTTTTTTTGTACAAGATGATTTCCAAAGATATGAGGGATTTATCCTTCTCGGTTTACTCTTTGCTTCATTGGGGTTAATGATCAGAATAGATAATAGAGCCTCTATTATTTCAGCTGGGGAAACAGAAATACCTTTATCCAAGGACCAGGACTCTTTCCAGGTGGGAACGCAAGAGAGTTTAAAATTCAAAAGTGAGGAGATGACAAAGATAGGAATATCTCTAATAGGCGTTTTGGGCTCATCGTACTTTATTACTGAAGGCGCAATGGGATTAGCTGTTGAATGGGGTGTAGGTACTGGCTTCATTGGAGCCAGTCTGGTAGCTGTGGGGACATCACTACCGGAGCTAGTTGCATCAATCATTGCTGTTAGAAAAGGAAAGCCTGAAATAGTCATTGGGGCAATACTTGGATCGAATGTCTTCAACGGAACCGCCATCGGTGCGTCAATGGGAATTTTTGGACCAGGTTCAGTTACTGAAACTGCTTTAACTGGGTGGTTAACTATAGGAGCTCTTTCCGGAATCACTTTTCTTTGGATTTGGAAAGGGCTTTCAGGTAAACCAGTGGGGAGGGTGACTGCTTTTCTCCTTTTGGCAATCTATGGAATTTGGATGTTCTTCGTAGGCACGTGACTATGGTGCTCAGAAAATCCAAGAATCCGCATTTCACTAGAAATTATGTAGATACGATCAAACGATGAGCGGAAGTTACTGGATAGAAACTCTTGGTTGTCCAAAAAATGAAGTAGACAGCGAGAAATTGGCAGGAACGCTTCACGAAGAAGGAATGACTCTTGCAACCTCTATTGAAAAAGCAGATTTAGTTGTAGTCAATACGTGTGCATTCATTGAGGATGCGAAAGAAGAAAGCATCGAAACGGTATACGCCCTTAACGAAGTCAGGCGAGAAGGGTCGGATCTGGTCGTAACTGGATGCATGGCCGAAAGGTACGGATCTGAGCTTCAGAAAGCTTTTGCCGATGATGTCGATGCAGTCGTTGGGTTTGGTGTTCCAGTTACTCTTAAAGAAAAACCTACTATCCCAAAATTTGACTTACTGAACTTACCGCGTCCCAAATCGGATAACCCTTGGGGGTATGTGAAAGTAGCTGAAGGATGTGACCGGATATGCGGATTCTGTTCAATCCCTTCATTTAGAGGCCATCAACGATCCCGGACTGTAGATTCTATAAAGCAGGAAATAGAGTCAATGAACCTTCAGGAAGTGATTCTAGTTGCTCAAGACCTTGCTTCTTATGGGAGAGATGTTAAAGGGGATCTATCAATTCACAACCTCTATAAAACAGTGAGTGAGATGGTGCGGTGGGTTCGACTTTTATATCTTTATCCATCAAGTCTCACGAAACCTTTGATTGAACTGGTTGCCAACAGTCCCGTCCCATATTTTGATTTGAGTTTACAGCATGTCTCAGGGTCTCTATTGAAGAGAATGCGAAGGTGGGGGGATTCGTCAAGATTCACTAAAATTATTGAAGAGATCCGAAGGCAGAATAGCGAAGCGGTTTTTCGAACAAATTTCATTATTGGATACCCTGGTGAAACCGAAGAAGACCATGATGAACTCACCCGATTCATTGAAGAAAATCAGATTGATTGGTGTGGTTTTTTTGTCTACTCACGTGAAGAGAATACCTTCGCTGCTTCTTTAGATAACCAAGTTACTGCTGGTCTGGCCCGAGAAAGAATGCAAGAACTAACCGAGATGCAAGATGGGATAACTGCTCAGCGCCGAGATAGCCTTATCGGAGAACAGATAGAGGTTCTAGTTGATTCCAGTGGATCATCAAGAAGCTTTAGAGAATCACCAGAGATAGATGGTGTAGTGCTGGTCCCTGAACACCTTAAGGTTGGAACATTTTCAACGGTTACAGTAGTTGAAGCAACCGGAACCGATCTGGTAGCAATGGGTCGTATTTCATGATGGAACCAACAAACGAAGAGAAATCAACTTCCAAGCTCTCTAGAGAAATTATCACTCCGGCGAATCTCATTACGATTACAAGAATTCTAGCTTCTCCTATCCTGTTTATTTTAATTCTTTCTGCAGACGGAGAGAATGGAGCTTCGTGGAAAGCCTTTATTCTCGGTTTGATTTTTGGTATTAGTGACGCGTTTGATGGTCAGATAGCTAGAGCAACTGGAAGCGTTACGAAACTGGGAGCCTTCCTTGATCCGTTGGCTGACAAAGTAGTCGTCTTAGGATGCATGCTCTCTCTTCTTTCAATAGGAAGATTTCATTGGCTTCCTGTCATGATTATCTTTACGAGGGAGATAGGAATATCCATATATAGGTTCTGGGTAGTCCGAAAAGGGGTAGTAATCCCGGCTTCCAATTTGGCCAAGTGGAAGACTTTCGTTCAGGGCGTCACTCTTTTGGTTGCAGTTCTACCTCCAATCGGCGACATAGATTGGTTGGTGATAATGATGCTTTGGTTTGCAGTTGCGATGACATTGATAACGGGCTGGCAATATATTCAAAAAGGTAACGAAGCATTTCAAAATCCCCCAATGGGAAGGAGTTAGTGATGGACCGAATTAATTGCGAGGTAGTTGCGGTTGGAACAGAACTACTTCTAGGGCAAATAGTTGATACCAATTCATCATGGATAGGTGAACAGTTAGCGCTTTCAGGTATAGATAGCTATTTCCAAACCAAAGTAGGGGATAATCCTGAAAGGATCAAAACTGTTTTAAAGCAGGCTATAAGGAGGTCAGACTTCGTCATTGTCTGCGGGGGACTAGGTCCAACACAAGATGACTTAACTAGAGATATGATCGCTGAGGTAATGGGCGTCCAACTGGTTTTGGATGAAGATTTAGCTAAGCGAATACAAGCAATGTTTTCCGGAAGAAATCGACCCATGCCAGAGAATAATCTTAGGCAGGCAATGGTTCCAGAAGGCGCTGAGGCACTTCCAGTTATGCCAGGAACAGCTCCGGGTTTAAAGGCAGTGGTTAATGGGAAAACTATTTTTGCCGTTCCAGGTGTTCCATGGGAAATGAAACAAATGGTTGGAGAGGTCATCATTCCAGATATCAGGAACCAGGTGGGGTTGACTTCAATCATAAGATCTAAAACCTTGCGGACATGGGGAGATTCGGAATCAGGATTAGCAGAAAAACTAGCAGGGGAAATAGAACGACTGGACCAAGACGGGTCGGCAACAATTGCTTTTTTGGCTAGCGGGATAGAAGGACTGAAAGTACGAATCACTGCCAAGGGAGAAAATGAAGAAGCCGTACGATCTGTTCTTGATGGTGAGGCGCGTGTGGTGGCTTCTATTTTGGGTGAGGAGATAATTTTTTCCTATGACGATGAAACGATGGAGTCAGCAGTATTGCAACTTTGCAGAGCACAGGGTTTGACGCTTGGGTTAGCTGAATCGTTAACTGGTGGTCTTATAGCTAGCCGTATTACAGATCTGCCAGGATTTAGTGACGTTTTTAAAGGTTCTATCGTCGCTTATGCTGCGGGAACAAAGAAGCAACTCCTAGGAGTTTCAGTTTCGTCAGTCGTTTCTCAACAAGCAGTTGAAGAAATGGCGTTAGGGGCATGTGAATCATTGGGTTGTGATGTCTCTATAGCGGTTTCGGGAAACGCAGGACCGACAGCTGAAGAGAATGAGGTTGGGCGGGTATGGATGGCTACTTCGGTAGATGGTGTGGTAGAGGCATTCACGGTGAAGTGGCCTTTTGACCGACACCGGATTCGACAATTCACAACAATTTCAGTCCTCAACGCTTTGCGATTGCGTCTCCTCGCTCGCAACTAGTGAATCATCAGTCCATCTATCAATAAATGACAACAGAATTCCTGAAATTTGATCGGAGTGCTCGGCAAAGAGATTAGTTCCGTGTTGTTGCCCAGGTAGCTCAAGGAATTGTGTAGCGGCGGCGGCGGTTTCAATATTCCTAGCATCACCCGTAAATGGGGGGTCATTTTCAGCGACGATTAGTAAAAGAGGGATTAGCATAGAACTTACAGCGTTCAGTGCATTGATTTTTCCAAAAGAAGATGGTGGCGACAGCGCAGCTACTCCTTGAGCATTAACTTCAGGTGCTAATTCTATAGCTGTAGTTCCACCCATAGAAGCGCCAATGAGGATGACTTGACGAGCTCCTTTCGCTCGCACATAGGCGACAGCTGCCTCAAGGTCCCTGTCCATTCTCGTGTCTCTCTTTCCGGTAGATTTTCCATATCCACGAAAATCGAACGTTAAAACCTTGTATCCAGAGTCACTAGCTAAACGAGCGAATGGAAACCAAGATGATTGATCCCGCCCCCTCATGTGAGTGAGCACGATGGCTATTTCACCTTCGCCGAAAATCGAACCCCATAGATCTTCGGAGTCTTCAGTCCGAAACCGAACTTTCTCAATGGCACCAGATTCACCAATGTTTCCAGTTAGCTCAACATATTCCTCAGATTGATAGAAATCACTATTGCCATTTTGCCCTCCAGATGCGCAAGCTGCGAACACGGTCAAAGCTAGAGTCAGCGCAAGCGTGAGAAGCGGAAGTGCTTTAAACTCAACAGCCAAAACTAAGTCTCATCATCTAAGGGTTCTAAATGAAGTGAAGCAGAGTTCATGCAGAATCGTTCACCGGTGGGAGGGGGG
>JASLWO010000033.1 GCA_030740795.1 Acidimicrobiales bacterium
CACCAAGGTATGTCATCCGGAGTGATTTATGGATCAAAGAGAGATTCACAAGCTAGATCAGCAGTTTTTTCTAGAGTATTTAAAGGTAAAGCTTTTTTTGTAAAGCTTGCATTCCTTCTCAAGAATTTCACCAAATTTAGAAAGTATTCGTCAATCCACACTTTCCTCAGAACCGTTAGAAAAGAGTGAAGCTGAGAAACTGTGGCGGGGGCAGGATTTGAACCTGCGACCTTCGGGTTATGAGCCCGACGAGCTACCAAACTGCTCCACCCCGCGCTGAGCATTCAATTATGCCGAAGGAAATCCATAGCCACAACTTTCTAAAGATTTACTAGCGTGAAATTATTTTTCAGGATCGCTCAAAAGCGTTACTACCCCTGAAGAACCATTCACACGGATTCGTGACCCATCTTCAATTATCTGAGTAGCATCAGTAACTGCTACTACACAGGGCATTCCTAACTCTCGGGAAACAATAACTGCGTGGCTCATTTGCCCGCCGACATTAACAACTACAGCTTCCGCAGGGACAAACAAAGGAGTCCACGAAGGGTCAGTTAACGGAGCGATTAGAATGTCGCCAGGTCCTAATGCACCAGGTTCTGAAGGATCGTTTACTACCCTTGCAATCCCTTCGGCTATACCGGGACATCCTCCGAGACCTTCTAACGCATCCCCGATAGAAAGATTCGGGTATTCCTTCAATTCCTGTTCTTCTCTGAGTGGCCATGTAGAAGGGTCAGGTAGGTTTCCTTGAAAAATGAAAGGGGGGATTCGTTTAGAAAGTTCATTACGAACGTTCTTTCTGTCACTAATCCGTTTCTCAAATGCGTCGGGGTTATTGATGTATTCATCTAATTCAGTTTCAAGCACAAACCATAGATCGATAAGTTCACCCTTTTCTGATTGTGCTGCTGTTCTTTTGGCGAGTTCACGTGAAATTAGTCGAGCGACATGAATAAGGTTGATAATTGTTGTTTTTGACCTTTCCCTTGCCTGTGAGAAAAGCACGGAACCATGGAGCGCTTTATTAAAGATCCATAGCCCGAAGCCTTTTAATTGAGATCTAGAATCAGAAAGTGCTTGCTCGCGATTTTTTAAAAGTTGTCCTGCTCGATGGGTCGGGGATTTCTCTGCATCGGCTAAGCGCATCCGATCTATGAGAACAAGCACGTTGGAAGGTTCTGTCCCCCATGTTTCACATGCAGTTTCCCATTCGTTAGGTCCTCGACTGCCAAATTCCTTCAAAAAAGAATCAAAGTTGTCAATAAATAACTGGCAGTCCTGAGATTCTCGAAGTCGTTCTTCCAATTCGGTAATTCCCTCATCAAAGAACGATGTAAGAGTTGGGTCATTGGCGACCATCCGACCAAGTTCCCACAAAGCAAACGAAGGGGCAGCACTATCCACATCTCCGAGACTTCCTAATAATGTTAAAGCAAGTGATCTATCGTTTAGTCGCTCTTCGCATACAGTTGAAAGCAATTGAACTGCCCCACCTGCTTGACCGGTGACATCTAGATGGTTAGTGAATAAGTGCATAACTGGTTGCATGATCTCTCTAAGAGTAGATACAAGTTCTTGGTCAGTTGACTTAAGAATTTTTGGAAGTCTTTCCTCCCAATGGTGCACTAGTTGTCGGTCAGGTTCGAGAAAAGAAATCTCGGTCGTATGCAGCATTCTCCATCCGTATCGGATCAGTTTCATGCTTGCTAGAAAGTTTTTGTCATTTTTATGCGGAACATATTTGGGTGCTTGTTGTTCTGATCCGTAATATGTTGCGTCACTTTTTTCAATAGTTGTTCCTGGTGTCCTTACTGCAATCATCCTTCCGAAGGAAAGATTCAAATACATGTAGCCAGCAAATACTCCTCCAAAACATGAAGGCCCCTCAACGATGTCTTTTCGGGAGATAACTCCGGCATTTATTGCGGCTTGCGCTGAAGCTTCTTCTCCTACTGTGCGGGTTAGTGTAATGGTTAGCGGGTATGCGACTTCTGGCCAAACTTCCCCAGCATTCCCTCTGGTGTAAATTGGATAACGTTTTGAGGGGTACTGGGTGAGATACTCTCCCAATCCAAAATCAACCATTTCTGCTGATCCAAGTTTCATGGTTGCACCATATGCTATTGGACTTATTTGCGTCAATTGTTGGAGCGCGCTCTAATGCTGTAAGACCGTTGGAGGTTCTTTAGATGAATAATAAGGAAATTGTTGAGCAGTACTGGAATGTGCATTTTGACCGGAAATGGAATGAAATGGCTGCTTTCTTTTCTAACGATGCCCATTACACAGACGTTGGATTAGACGCTGTTGGAGCGACGGGTCCTGAAGAAATCATTTTGCGTCTGCGTTTAGGTATTGAACCTCTTTCGGGTTATATCCACTATCCGAAAAACATGATTTGTGAAGGAAACATGGTTGTGACTGAACATGTTGAGCAGTGGCAGTTCCACACTGGTGAGATTATTGATCACCCCTTTACTTCAGTAATGGAATTTAGCGATGGTTTAATCTGCCGATGGCATGATTACTCCCACCTTGGGAACCTACTTGATCAGGCTCCTGATTGGTGGTTGGAGCATATTGTAAATGGATGGAGAAAAAACCCTGATTTGTGATTGGTTTTAACGATCCATGACGATTCGAAGTATGTACCAAAACATGGTCATGAGTGATGCAAATAGCGTCACTGCAGCACCCACATATGCTTGTTCAGGGTACGAGTGAAGAATTTTTTGAGTGTTGTAAAGAATAGAAATCCCCATTAAAGCAACCATTGCTACGGAAAACCATGTTCCGATATTAAGTCCGAAAATCAGGGCTGAAACAATAAGAACCATTGCCGCTACACCCCCCCAAACTAGGATTGGTCGCAAAAACGAAAGATCTTTTCTTGTTGTCCATGCAGTAAATGACAATCCAGCAAAACCCATGCCAGTTATCACAGCTGCGATCCAAACATCTCCTGCTGCTTGCTGTACGTTGAAAACATAATAGAGAAATGGGGCGAAAATAAGAGCTTCTACTGCTGCAATACCGAACAAGCCACCATATTGTCGACCAACGTTGTCAAAGTCATAACTAGCTTGAGTTCCCATCCATGACCCAAGCATGAAGAGACCGAGAAAAAGTAACCAAGCTCCACCATTCCCTGCAAGCATGTCGTAGAGTCCCTCTGCGATGCCACTAGCAAAAAACAGGTACTCAATAGCTATAAAAGCGCCTATACAGAGACCGATATGTTGATAAACCTTAACCATGAAGGCAACCCGGTCAGACTCTTGAAGTGAAGCAACTGGTGTGTAGGTAGATGGTGAATAGCTCATAGTGCCCTTTCCTCTATATTTCTATTGTATCTTTTCTTTCGAATTTAATCTTGTAGTTGTGATGCAATTGTCTCGGTTGCTTCAATGAATTCTTCCATCATTTCGTACACTACTTGCGCCGTTGGTTTTGTTTTATTCATTGTTCCTACTATCTGTCCCACAAAATAATTTGCGAGCTTCTCTGCACCTGACCCTGACCGGTGAGCAGCTCTGTCGATTCGGGCGATAGCTTCGTTGATAAGTACAGGTTGTAGTGGCATCCCTAGCGGCATTGGGGTTTCAGGATTTTCCCATTCTTCGGTCCAAGCCGATTTGAGTTGACGTGCATGCTTGCCTGTGCGTGATCTTGACCGAATAGTGTCAGATGAAGTTGCTTCTAACATTTTTTCTTTCACGACTGGGTGAGTTTCGGCTTCTTCTGTTGTGAGCCAAACAGAACCGCACCAGACTCCTTGCGCTCCTAAAGCCATGGCCGCTGCCATTTGCCTCCCGCGACCTATTCCTCCAGCCCCTAATACTGGCACATCTCCGACTGCATCAACGATCTCCGGAATTAATACCATTGAACCAATTTCGCCTGTGTGTCCACCTGCTTCATAGCCTTGAGCAATTACGAGGTCAACTCCCGCATTTACATGACGTTGCGCATGTTGAGCCTTGCCTGCTAGAGCTCCTACTTTACGCCCAGCTTCTTTCACCTTTTCGATCATAAATTGTGGGGGAGGTCCTAATGCATTGACAACGAGTGTCGGTTTGTGTGCAAGTGCGATTTCTAACTGAGGGCCAGCTGTTCCCGCGGACATCGGAGCGGCTCCTTCACTTTTCATACTGAACTGTCCATTTTTAGATTGTTCAAGTTGTGGGACATCGTACTTTTCTAGTATCTCATTGACATACTCAAGGTGTTCTTGCGGGATCATCTCTACAATTTTGCTTACGGTGAGCCCGCCTTCATCTGATCCGGCGTACTTTGCAGGAACAATTAGGTCTACACCGTATGGGTGATCTCCTATCTCGTCTTCAATCCATTTAAGGTCTGTCTCTAAACCATTTGGGGTATGACCCACAGCTCCTAAAACCCCGAATCCCCCTGCTTTTGACACGGCGGCGACTACATCTCGACAATGGCTGAATGCAAATATTGGAACATCAATTTTGAAAGTATCTGTTACCGAGTTTTTCATTTTTTCTCCTGTGTTGATTGTCGGATGGATATTGGTATGGGCATAACTCTTGCTCGGAGCCATTCCCCAAGTGCTTTCGCTTGAGCGTCTTGTCTAGTTGAAGCAGCTACTCCTTCTTCAAGTAATTCGTGAATTAAGAAATTAATGGCTCGAATTTTTGGAAATCGGTAACGATCAATATTTAAATTTTTTGTTTCGGGTAAGAGTTCTCGTAATTGTTCTATTGTCATTACATTATCTAGCCACGCCCAGCTAGTTTCGTTTCTTGCATAAATGCCGAGGTTGGCGTCTCCGCCCTTATCGCCTGAACGGGTACCAACTATTTCACCTATTGGTGTATTAGCTGTGGGACCTTTCGGAATTTCCAGTGTGGGAGTTAATTCAATCTTTAGAGGTTGACCTTCAAAATTTTCTGGTTCAACAATGGTGGTCTCACCATTAATGATATGTACGTATTGCGGTACGAGATCAGATGGTATAAGTGCTGGTTGGTAAATTCCAAAAGGTGAAGCTGGTGATGGTCCACCTCCAATCCCATACATTCCTGGGATGCTAGCAAGTACGGTGTGGACCATGGCGTCTGAGAAGGCCCTTCCTACTTTTCTTTCATCTTTATCTTTAACGGTTAATTTCCAAATTGCAGTCGCTTCTTCCTGTGAATCGGGGTCAGGTTTTTCAGTGCGGATTATTTTGCTAACTACTGACTCAAAATCAGAAGGGGTTGAGGGGCAGGCATCCCAAAATGTTGCTTGCGCGAATTTAGCTTTTTCTTCTATGTCTATCCCTGTCAGGGCGACACTGAAAGAATTCCTGTATCCACCGTGCTTATTCATGGCTACTTTGATTGTTTTGGGAGGGATTTGACCCTTGGTTCCTGAAATTTGAACTCTATCTTTGTTGATTTCTTTAACGCTGATAGTGTCAAATCGAGCGGTTACGTCCGGACCTAAATATTCTGGTCCATTGATTTCATAAAGTAGTTGGCTGATGACTGTTTCTTCGTTAACTACGCCTCCAGTTCCATCATGTTTGCCGATGATACATGATCCGTCAGGCGCTATATCCGCCCATGGGAATCCAAAACGGGCTGTTGATCCAATATCGTTTCTGCCTTCTATTTCGTGGAAGAACGAGTAGTTGCCTCCTGTTGCTTGGGTCCCGCATTCTATAACGTGACCTGCAACGACTGCGCCCGCTAGTTGATCCAAGTCTGTTTTTGCCCATCCATGGTGCCAAGCTGCAGGTCCGCAAACAACAGCCGCGTCTGTTACTCTTCCCGTGATAACAATATCGGCGCCTGCTTGGAGAGCTTCAACTATCCCCCAGCACCCTAGGTAAGCATTGGCAGTTACATAATTATCAGCACTACCTAAATCTTGACCTGCTGTAAAGGGTAGGAGGATCCCTGAATTGATCAGTTCCGGTAATTGCTCCATGAGGTTATCCCCGTCAATGTAAGCAATTGAAGGGGATATGTCGCGAGACTCTGCTATTTCTTGTATTGCTTCAGCACATGCTTTTGGATTTAATCCCCCCGCGTTTGATATAACTTTGATTCCTTTTTCAAAGCAGGTTTCAATTACATCGTTCATCTGAGTAACAAAAGTCCTTGCATATCCAGACTGCGGATTCTTATTTTTTATCCGATTAAGGATCAGCATGGTGAGTTCTGCTAACCAATCTCCTGTCAAAACATCTATCGGTCCATCGTTAACCATTTCTAGGGCTGCTGAGGGTCGGTCTCCAAAAAACCCTGAACAGTTAGCTATACGAATTGAATCTTTTGACACCTTTGCTAATCCTGTTCCAATGAGACAAGTAGTTCTCCACTATCAACTCTGTCTCCTTCTTGAAAGTGAACGGTTGATACTTCAGCGCTTCCTAGGGCAAGTATTTTATGTTCCATTTTCATGGCTTCAACGATCATGAGTAAATCGCCTTCTTGGACTTTGTCTCCTTCTTTAACGTGCACGGCAATGACGGTTCCTGGAAGAGGGCTTACTGGTCCATCCCCCATTTGTTCAGCATCGCGATACGTAAATACGGGTTGTCTTTCCCATGTAGCTGTTCCTGTTCTGCTTCGGGCGTGTACAGATTCATCTTGAATATCTGTGTCTATACTTTGCCTTCTTCCATCCACTTCTATGATTTGTTGATTGTGTGTTCGGCTTATGAGCCGGACAGAATGCGTATTTCGTTGATCGGTTGTAAGCGTTCCGTCTTCTTTTGGTTCCGGCCATTGTCCAACGTGAACAATAGCTGTATCGCCGTTTCTCACATATTCAACATGGTGTAAGTCCTCTTTGGACTTCCAGATTTGGCGTTGGCCTTGTGTCCGGAGGTTTCTCCAACCTGGAGGCAATCCCTTTTCTTGAGTTATTTGAGAATCAGAATATTCAAGTGCGAAAACTGAGGCCAACATAAGGGTGAGTTCTTCTTCGTGGTCTTGCAGAAACCCATCCAAAAGTTCAGGGTGTTCTGACAGAAAGGATGTTTGAGTTAACCCATTTTGATAATTTTTGTTATTAAGAGTCGCTATGAGCATCGAAAGGTTTGTTTTCACTCCGTTGATAAGTGTCCGACGTAGAGCCCGTTCTAAATGTCTTATTGATTCTTCGCGGGTCGGTCGATGAGTAATCATCTTTGCGATGAGTGAATCATAATCTGGGGTGATTTCACTTCCTGCTTGGATTCCTGTGTCTATACGTGTCAGCTCATCTACATGAAAAGCGTTGATAGTCCCGGTAGATGGAAGCCAGTTGGCTGAAGGGTCTTCCGCAACAACCCTTACCTCTATTGCATGTCCGGTGAAATTAATATCTTTTTGACTGAAGGGGAGAGGTTTTCCTTCAGCGACATGTATTTGTAGTTCCACTAGATCTAATCCAGTTACGGCTTCGGTAACAGGATGTTCGACCTGCAGACGCGTATTTACTTCTAGGAATATCACTTCATTTTCTTCTGAAATTAGAAATTCAACAGTTCCTGCATTTAGGTATTTCATATGTTGCCCTAGGGAAACCGCTGAGTCCCAAATTTTTTCCCTCATTTCTTGTGTGATACCAGGCGAAGGTGTTTCCTCAATTATTTTTTGGTTGCGGCGTTGTATTGAACATTCCCTTTCGCCGAGATGGATTACATTCCCTAATGCATCCCCAAAGATTTGCACTTCGACATGTCTGCCATTTCCAAAGAACGGTTCTATAAATACTCTTCCGTCATTAAAGCTTGATAAGGCTTCACGAGAAGCATCCTTTATTGCTTGCTTAAGGTCAGCTTTTTTTTCAATAATTCGCATTCCTCGCCCTCCACCTCCTGCCGCTGCTTTTACAATCACCGGCATGGCAATATCGGGAAGGTCTCCATCAGGTTGCACTTCATGGGATTCAGTCGTTTGTACCCCGGCAGCAATTGCTGTTTGTTTCGCAATGATTTTGTCCCCAAGGTCATGTATGTGTTCGGGAGTTGGGCCGACCCAGATCAATCCTGCATCTTGAACGGCTTGAGCAAATTCTGTATTTTCAGCAAGAAAACCGTAGCCAGGATGCACCGCATTTGACTTGGTTCGGAGCGCTTCTTGGATAATTATCTCACCATTAAGGTATGTCTCTTGGAGAGAATTCCCTAGTAGATGAACTGCTATGTCTACCGTTTGGGTGTGTAGTGCATTTATATCGTTTTCTGCGTAGATCCCTACAGTCTCAATTCCTAAACGATTGGCTGTTTTCGCTATGCGAACTGCTATTTCTCCACGGTTTGCGATGAGTAATCTTTTAATGGAAGTCATAATTAATGTCTCCAAACGCCGTATTCAATAGCGCCGGAAATGTCGTTGCTATGGCAAGCTGATAAGGCTATCCCTAGTACTGTCCGCGTATCTGCTGGGTGTATGATTCCGTCATCCCATAGACGCCCAGTTGAATAAAGTGCCGTTGATTCGCTTTCAATCTGTGCTTCTAAAGCGTTTCTTCTTTCGGTCAGCTTTTCCTCATCGACTTTTTCTCCTCTTCCTTCAGCCGCATTTCTGGCGATGATATCCATGACGCCTGCTAGTGCCTCGGGACCCATAACGGCGACGCGATGATTTGGCCAAGTAAATATAAAGCGGGGATTATAAGATTTCCCTGCCATTCCGTAATTTCCTGCGCCATAACTAGCGCCTACCATGAGATTGAGATGAGGTACGGTGGAGTTAGACACCGCATTGATCAACTTTGCCCCGTTACGAATGATTCCGCCTCGTTCTGCTTCAGATCCGACCATAAATCCAGTTATGTTGTGCATGAAAAGAAGAGGGATGTTTCTTTTGTTGCAAAGTTGTATGAATTGTGCTCCCTTGCTTGCTTCTTCTGAGAACAAAATCCCGTTATTTGCAAGTATCCCAATAGGGAATCCACAAATATTGCCCCAACCGCAGACAAGTTTCTCTCCGTAAAGAGGTTTAAATTCTTCGAATCGGCTCCCATCTAGGATGCGGGCATGGATTTCTTTGATGTCGAATGGGATACGGACATTTGCCATGGCGCATCCTAAAAGTTCTGAGGGGTCGTAGAGGGGTTCGTCCACAGGTTGTGTTGGTCCTGGTCCAAGCTTTTCCCAGTTGAGATGTTTAACTATTTGACGTGCTATTCGTAATCCATCCATTTCATCTAAAGCTAAGTAATCTGCTAATCCGCTAGTACGGGCGTGCATTTCTGCCCCTCCGAGCGTTTCTTCATCAACGATTTCATTTATAGCCATTTTGACCAGTGGAGGTCCACCAAGGTAAGCGGTCCCTCGTTCTTTCACAAAAACGGTGTAGTCGCTCATTCCGGGAATGTATGCGCCACCAGCAGTATTGGGTCCAAAAGCTACACAAATTGTAGGGATCCCTAATTTTGATAGTTGGGTAAGGTCTCTGAAATTCCCTCCACCATGGATAAATAGGTCAGCTTGTCTGGGAAGGTCGGCACCTGCCGACTCATTGAGAAGAATCAACGGGAGACGATTCTCTCGAACGATTTCAAAAAATCTTTTTTGCTTATCCCATGTGGTTGGGTTACCGGCTCCTCCTCGGTATGTCATGTCAGAGCCTGTGATTGCGCATTCAACTCCTTCAACGATGCCGATACCGGTGAATACCCCCACACCGACTGGATCTTCTGTTCCCCACCCTGCTAGTGGACTAAGTTCAAGTAGTGGAGAATTTCGGTCTATTAGGGATTCTACCCGTTCACGAACGAGCATTTTTCCCCTCCGGCGATGACGGTCAACGTATCTTTGACCTCCAACAGTTGAGACTTTGTCCAATTCTTCAGAAACCAGGTCCCATAGTGATTGCATGTCTTTGAGGTTCTCTAAGTATTCTTTTGAACGTGTATCTAATCGGCTTCGTAAGATATTCGCTTCAGCCATTAGATCTCCTTAGCGTAAATTAGTCGTGATCAGACACTCCTATATAAACTATCAGCGAGTTACCATATCTACGAGTACAGGAATGCAGCCATTAAAAATTATTAAGGTCATGTCAGATGATTTTCATATTTCGGTAATGGTATTGTTTCTTGAATGAACGTAGACAACGTAAGATCTGACCTTCTTGAGGAGCAGGAAGCTTTGGATAAGCTACTTTCAGTTCTAGGACCAGAAGATTGGCGTCAATCAACCCCTAGCCCGCGGTGGTCTGTCGCTGATCAGGTCGCTCACTTAACGTATTTTGATAATACTGCTGTTATCGCTATTACGAATCCTGACACTTTTAGAAATCTTGTGAAAGAGTTGATGTCCATGATTACCGACGCTCAGCAAGCTGAGGATTTCACGCTAGCCGATTACCGCAAGATGAATCACCTTGATCTTTTGCAGGCGTGGAGAGAAGGTCGGGGAAAACTCGCTGAAGCGGCTTATTCTCTAGGGGATGAGGATCGTGTGATCTGGTATGGCCCGCCGATGGGGTCAAAATCTTTCCTGACTGCCCGTCTGATGGAAGTCTGGGCACATGGTCAAGACATTGTTGATGCGTTACGAATTGAAAGAGAGTCAACAGATAGGTTGCGGCATATAGCCCAGCTTGGTTTCATTACCCGGTCATGGTCGTATATGAATCGAGGTTTAGAACCATCACAGGTTCCAGTTAAGGTGATTCTTGAAAGTCCTTCAGGGGAAATTTGGAATTTCGGTGCTGATGATGCTGGCGAGTCTGTTACAGGCACAGCGAAAGATTTTTGCCTTGTCACAACCCAGAGAAGAAACTTGATTGATACCGAACTAGTCGCAAATGGTGATTCAGCTATGGAATGGTTGACAATAGCTCAGGCTTTCGCCGGTCCGGCAACAAATGGACCCGTCTCTCTATAATCAGTGTCCCCAAGGTAATCAGAATTTCATTTTTGATAGTACATCTAGACCTGCCTGTAAAGTAGAAATGTCATCCCAAGTTTCAACCTCTTTTGCAGTTTCGGCGGCATTAAATCCAACTAGGATCGGCTGTCCTGTCCACGGGACAGCGTTATACCATTCAACAAAATGACCCCTGTCGTCAGGTATGTACCCAATCAAATCTTTAGTTACGTCCCAGAATGGTTCTTTGAATTTAACCACTAGTTTGTTTAGCAATCCCATTCCTAAACCTTTGACTGCTGCCTGATTTCTCGTTGAAAGTTCTGGGGTAAAACGCACAGTTCCGGATTGCAACACTCCAAGGGGTAAGGTGACAACGACCGAATCAGCGCGGAAAATCTCATTACTTGTTGTTATTGTCACACCAGAATCGTCGTGGCTGATACTTTCCGCACGAGTTGATAATTTTATTGTGAGTTCATTGGATAAATCATCCATGAATTGGCCATATCCGTTTTCGGGGATGGCATCTCCTCCAATGGGTCTTGCCCCTTCGGTTGCTGCGAGCATCGCTAAGTTATCGACATGAGCACCGTATTCGTGCTCAATTTCTGATACGACGATGTAATCAAGCATCTGTTTTTCTTCTGCGGATAGGGTTCGCCGGAACTCTATTAGAGCGACCCCCATTGACTCTTTAGAAGCCTTTGAGAGCACAGAGTCATAAACGAAGGTATAAAGTTTTTCTAGTTTGGACCAGTTGTGTTGGGTTCCTCTGCTGTTAAACAGCACTGCATTCTCGTAGTTTGTAGGGATTAATCGCACATCAAGTTCTTTCGCACGTGGCGTGAGGGTATGGGTGTTGACACCGTGGAACCAGGATCCGCCGAGGTCTACTTGTGATCCGTCTACGTCGTCAGTCCAAGCTCGTCCACCGATGCGATCTCTTCCTTCTAATACAGTCACTGTACATCCGGCGCGTAACAGTTGAGAGCCGGCACTAAGGCCAGCGGCGCCAGCGCCAACCACAATACATGAACTTATTCCTCTAGCTTGAAGTACCTCTGTAGCAGCTCTTTTACCTGTTCTAATTGCACCATTAACAGTGGCGGGAAAGTTCTCTTCCGTAGCTTCCCCAGCCATAAACCGGCGCCCGTCTGTTGGTCGAGCGAGATCTAAACGCAGCAGTGAAGATGACCCTGCCGGTATGTACGAATATGATCCACGAGACCATTGGTCAGATTCCCATCTGGTTACTTTCCAATCTATAACAGATGGCAATGACCCGTTTTCCACTATTGATGTAGGAATGGAAGGTTTGCGTCCGCATCCGGTAGCTATGGCTAATCCCGCTGCTGCGGTTCCAACTAAAAACCTTCGCCGGCTCAGAAACGGGGAAGATATACCATCGGTCATTTGCCGAAACTACTTACTGGAATCCGTCAATTACTTTCAAGTATCTCAGCGGCTTGTTGAACAAGGCTTTGTCCTTGTTCAATGAGATCTTGATATCTTCCTAAGTCACCGTCCTCAAGAGCTTCATTCGCTGATTCAAAAGCTTGCCGTGCTTGTTCTATAAGATTTTGTAATTCATTGCCAGATGAGTTATCAGGTGCGGATTCAGATTGATTATCTTCTCCGCTTTCAGATTCAACGGATCCATCGGAAGGCTGGGTGGATTCTTCGTTTTCTGGTGGAGCAACTGGTAACAGAGTGCCTCCAAGGTCAACAGGGTTCACATTTTCGCAATCATCACCAACCTCACTATCTGGAACTAATAAAGCGCCAAGTACGAGTTCAACTGATGAACAAATTCGGACACGTTCACCGTATGCTGCTATGACTTGTTGGACAGCAGGTTGGCTTCCACTCGCTTCAACATACATTGGTCTCAGATACAAGAGCACATCTTCTTCCGCTCCTTCTAAGGGTATTAGAAGCATATTTCCTAGTTTCACGCCCGAACCGCGCTGACCTAGCAACGTTGTAGTCTCTGCTACAACTGGATCAGCAAGCATGCTTCTATTTGCTATAACTGGACCATCTACTTTAAGACCTGGGACAGTGTATGAAATCAAATTTCCTTGGCCATTCTGGTCAATTTGGCCAACCATAAAAGCTTCAAGTTGCTGTCTACTATCATCACTTGATCGAGGAACAAACGGGCGTATAAGAATGAAGTCTTGTTGTTGTTCTTGAGGTACTTGCATCTGCACGTAGTAGGGATCCATTCTCTTCCCTGAAGCAAATGTGACGAATCCGGTTGTAGTAACTATGGCGGTTGGGGCATTCTCTAGATCATCTCCTGGATCTAGAGAAACTACCCAAGCTCCAGCAGCTTCATAGAAATCATTTGGGTCATTAAGGTGGTATCGGCCCCACATGTTTGTCTGCACTTTGAATAAGTCTTCTGGGTAGCGAAGATGGTCGGCTACTTCACTAGGCATACCTTCAGATGACCCATCATCGGGGAACGCTATCGTGAAGAGATTCGGGAATGCCTTCATATACGCTTGGATAATCGGATCTTGGTCATCTATGACATAGAAAGTCACATCACCGTCATACGCATCTATGACGACTTTGACGGAATTCCTGACGTAATTGAAACTATCGGCTAGCCCGCTACTACTTGGAACCGAATTACGGTCAGCGGTTTGAGAATACGGGTAATAATTCGTAGCCGTATATGCATCAATTATGAATTTGATTCTGCCATCTATTATCACCGGATACGAGTCGGCATCGTATTTGAGGAAAGGTGCTAGTTCTTTCGCCCGATCGGTTACATCACGGTTGAAGAGAAATTTTGAATCACTATTGATTAGACCGGAGAAAATAGGGTTTAAATCCCCGAACCTAAGGGCAAACGCAATACGCCTGAAGAAACTTCCTGCTTTCACTCCATCGTTTCCGTCGTACCTGAAGAGAAGATTTTCTCCAGAGCCGTCGCTTCCTTGACAACCCCCTTCTTCAAGCGAATCTCTTTGTTCAAGGTTTTCGGACCCCGTCAATGCGAAATCGATTTCGCAACGTTCGGTTTCAACAATTACGTAACCTTCTAATTCCTCTCCTACGTAAATTCTTGGCTGGTCAATATCTATATTTATTCTTTCACTATTCACTGACGTTGGAAGCCCACCGATCACAAAATCTGGTTCGCCTTGCGCAGTTACAGTATTCGCTGGCGCTAATGCGAGACCGTAGCCGTGGGTAAAAGCAACATGTTGATTTTCCCACCCTGAGTTAACTCCATCTAAATTTAGTTCTCGAGCTGCTATAACAACGGTTCTTGTATCCCCATCTACTTCATATCGGTCTACGTCAAGATCTGAAGCGAACCGGAATTGTTCTCTCTCTACCTCTAATGCCTGAAAGGTTGGTGAGACGATTCCTGGATCTAACAATCGAAGGTTGTTGAGCGTCCCTGCGTTTCGCTGGAGAATTTCAATGGTTAGAGCGTCTTCTACATTTGGTGTGAAAGTTCGTTCAATAATATTTGCATCTGCTTCAGTTTCTGTTTCGACTCTTAGACCATATGCGGTTCTCGTTGCTTCAATGTTGCGTTCTATGTATTGAGCTTCTCTGGAAGATTCAGATGGTTCCACTACAAACCTTTGGTAAATAGCGGGGTAAATACTACCTATAGCTATAGTTACAAACGCCCAAAGGCCAACTGCGACAACTGGGAGAACCCATCCTCTCCTCCAGATATTTATGATGAGGAGAATTACTGCCGCTATTGAGATGAGGATAAGGAGTTTAATTGCGGGTAATTGTGCGTTTACGTCTGTGTAACTGGCTCCGTCAACTACGCCTCTCCCTGAAAAGTTAAGTGAATAGCGCTGATACCAATAGTCGGCTGCTTTGATAAGAGCAAGTATTGCTAAGAGTACGGATAGGTGTCCTTTTACAGGTGCAGTAACCCGATTTCCAGGTGTATTGACGCGTATCCCTCCGTTGAGGTAATGAGCGGCAGCTGTGATTATTAGAACAACGATAAAAGCGGTGAACATCCAGTTGATTAGGAACTGAATAAATGGGAGTTCAAATACGTAGAACCCGATATCCATATTGAATTGAGGGTCTTTTACGCCAAAATCTTGTGAGTTTCTGAAAAGGATCCAGTCTTGCCATCTACTGGAAGTTCCAACGCCGAGAAATAAGGAGAATAAACCAGCGACGGCTATTCTGAAAAGGCCGGCGCGTGGACCGATCGTATCATGGTAGCGGCTAACGAAATCCTCTTCTGGTCCTTGAGGTCGGGTTCTTGGTGCTATCCGGTCCGCTACGAAGAGATTGATCCAAAACAGTAGGAAGGTAAAGGCGATGAAAAAAAGGGCAAGCCCAATTTTTGCAAATAGCACCCCTCGCCAAACCGCCGTGAAGCCGAGTGAGTCAAACCATAGGTAATTCGTGTAGAAGCTTGCTAACCCTCTTAAAGAAACAAGAAGGACGATAATGGCCGCAACTGATAACGCTAAAATAAAGCGTAATCTTCGCGAACTTCGTCGAAGTCGTCGCGGCGTAGGAACTCCACTTATATCAGCCATGATTAGCTGCTAATTCTGTGGATTTATTCATGTCTTAATCCTACCGTGACCGTTGTTGCTTACTTCAATTGTTAACGGTTTCCATCATTGCTTCTGCGCAGGAGAAATAGCCGTCATTTTCGTCAATGGTTGCTGGAGAAAGAACCGGTTCAGGAACATTCAATTGTGTCGCTACCTGTATCCCATTTCCGCCGAACTTTTCTAGTTGAATAATTGCGTCATCGAATGTGCTTACACACCGTACTTCAAACCGGTTCGCTGCGACTCGCAGTACTGTTTGATATCCCCCCGGGGGTACAAGAAAAAGTTCCACTCCTGATCGGGCGGCTGCTTCTGCTTTCTGTGGGTAAGCTCCAACCGAACCGACATTACCGTACTGGTCTATAGTTCCGGTCGTAGCTACGTTGAGACCTCCTGTTAACTCTCCTTCTGTAAGGTAATCAACAATTGATAAAGCAAATGCTAAACCAGCTGAAGGACCGCCAACTCTTCCAACATCAATGGTGATTTCAAAAGGGATATCGGCTTTTAGTGGGGTCTGGATTACAACACCCAGATAACCAGTGTCTTCTTTAAGCGGGTTGGTTGCGAGTGTAATTTCTTCTATCAATATTTCTTGGTCAGATGTTGGTGTCGTAAATGCGCTATCAGATCTTTTGAAACCTATAGCTACCGTATCTTTGGGTTTTTTGGACTGTATTGCTTCACCAAGGTCCTTGGGGCTCTCAATATTTAAGCCATCTACTTGAACTATTAAATCGCCTAGTTGAAGGAATTCAGATGCGGGACTTTCCGACATGATCTCGATGACGTACGCTCCATCAATTTTAGGAACAATTTCATATCCGAGATAATTAGCCGCTACCAAAGATGCTGTGTCTTGGGATTGCTGCATCATGAAATTATTGATCTTCTTCGTTTCAGTTTTTGTTTTATCTCCATAAAAATCTTCTCTGTTGCGCAATTCTTTTATTTCATCGTTTTTCGCCTGGAAATATTCCCAGATAGTTAGGGAGTCTGATTCAATGGCCACTGTTGTAAATTTGATTGTTCCTTCTGGAAGGTATGTGTCTGTTCCTTGAACATTGATTTTTTCTATAGTTGTGGGTGCACTGCCTGGGGAAAGCGCTACGACATTAACGCCGAAAAATGATATAGGAACAAACCTGATAAATAGAGCGATTGAAACAACGAGAATAATAATGGTCGTGAGTATCTTTTCGTTTCTTCCCATGGGTGAACGCTTCTGAACCAGTGTTTCTTTGTTGGATTCCGGGGTTTCTGTCATGATGCCTTATTCGTTGTTTGTGAGTAAGTGTCTATTGTAGGTTTCATTAATCTATTATTCAGTGTAGGAAGGAGCCGTAATTGCGAGAACCACTTCAACAACCGTTCTCTAATCCTTTCGGGAGAACTGATCGCCTTTCACGACATAAAGCAGTAACTGGCTTAAAGGCGCGGGTTCGTTGGTGGCAACGAATCTTTAGTTTGCTTTGCCTTCTAATCGTTGTAGCGATTGTAGGGACGTTACTTGCTTTCAGTGTTGGTTTATTGGTGCTTATCGCCAGGCTTCTTCTTGATGTGATTGTGGGTTAACGTGCAGCTAAGTGATTCTGAGAATGAACCATTGACTTCTGAGGGACTGAAATTACGAAAAGAAATTATTGAGTCAGCTTTGAACGGAGAGTATTCGCTTGCTCATAATGGTTTAAATAATCGTGACCCAAGGGTTCGTTCTACGTCAGTTTCTGTTCTTGCTGAAAACGGAATATTAGATGAGTATTTGGATGAGATCGTGGTCAGGGATCCGCATCCTCTAGTTCGATATTCGGTCGCTGAGTCCGCTGCGAAGATTTATTCCATACCTATTTTAGATTTGTTAAATGACGGTGATTCCACAGTTGTTGAGGTTGCGTGCTGGGCTGCTGGTGAGCGGGGAGATCTAAATGACGGTGTTGTTTCTGTTCTGTCTGGTATCGCTGAACTTCATGAAGATCCCCTTTGTCGGGAGGCAGCGGTAGCAGCATTGGGAGCTCTTGGAAACGACGAAGGGTTACATAGTATTCTTAAAGCAACGACAGATATCGCAACTGTTCGTAGGAGGGCGATCCTGTCACTTGCCCCATTTGAAAGTCCAATGATTACAGAGACGCTGGAAAAAGCTCTTGAAGATAGGGACTGGCAGGTTAGGCAAGCTGCAGAAGATTTATTAATGTAAGCCGATGGTTATCGCCTCTGCCGTATGGATGGATCATCCATAAACATTGCTCGGACAGATTCAAATGATTCAATGCATCTTCCAGCACCAAGAACAACTGCTTCTAAAGCATTCGTGACGATGTTCACTGGAACATCTGTTTCCTCGCTTAAGCGTTTATCAAAACCTTTTAATAAGGAACCCCCTCCGACGAGATTTATTCCTTGAACAATTATGTCTTGCGCTAATTCTGGTGGGGCTTGTGACAGGCATGAAGTTGCAGAGTCAATCATTGCTGATACTGGTTCATCTATGGCTAACCTTATTTCGGTAGGTGAAACAACTACGACTTCGGGTAAACCACTAGCTATATGTCGACCTCGTACTTCCACACGTAGTTCTCCTTCGTATGGTGATGCTGAACCGATCGTTAATTTAACTTCTTCGGATGTTCTTTCACCTATAGCGACCCCGTATTCGGTTTTAATAAAATTTTGGATAGCTGCGTCAATGTCGAAAGAGCCAACTCTGACTGCTTCTAACGCGACTACTCCACCCATTGAGATAAGGGCGGTTTCTGTAGTTCCACCTCCTACATCAACAATAAGGTTACCCATTGGTTCATTTATGGGTAGTCCTGAACCTATTGCTGCAGCTAGAGGTTGTTCAATTAACCGAGCATCTGCGGCTCCCGCTCTTCGTGCTGCTTCAGTTACTGCTCTTCGCTCAACGGCGGTGATTGCAGAAGGCACACATATCACCACTCTTGGTCGATTGAATCTTGACACTCCGACTCTCTCTAACAAGAGTCGTATCATTCTTTGCGTGACATCAAAGTCGGTAATCGCTCCATGCCGTAGTGGCCGAACCGCGACTATATGACCTGGTGTTCTTCCAATCATTTGCCAAGCTTCCTCACCCATGGCGAGAACTTCATTCGTTTTTTCATTTAATGCTATGACTGAAGGTTCGTTCAGGACGATACCGCGCCCTCGTGAGTAAACGAGAGTATTGGCAGTACCAAGGTCTATAGCTAGGTCACGTGCCATAGTTAACGCCTTTTTCTTTTCGGGTCGGGGGCTATCGCATCAAGCCCCGCCTGGAACTGTTCAATTGAGGAATTGAAACTTTTCTTTCGTTCTCTCTGAAAAGCCCAGATTATGATCGTCCCGAGGAGAAAAATAATAGCTGCTGCTGCTAAAAAAATTAGTGGGTTCAATGGAGAACTTCTCCCTTGTCTTGACTTTCATTCAAAAAGATTTCATCTATCTCTTCAATATGTTGCGGTTCTAAACCCCAACTTTCTCCACTCTCCCAAATTTCTCTTTTCCATATGGGAACAGTTGACTTTAAAGTATCAATGCAGAACCGTGAAGCTAAGTAAGCGTGGTCACGATGTGGTGAACTGATAGCTATCACAACAGCAGAATCACCTATTTCTACCTTTCCTATTCGATGGAGTATGGCTATTTTTTTTATATCAGGCCATTGATTTCGTGCTTTCTTTGCAATTGCCTTGAATCTTGGAATCACCTGCTCTTCATACGCTTCGTATTCTAAAAGGGTTACATTCTCTCTACCTGATGAATGATCTCGTGCAACTCCATTAAATGTGACTGAAGCACCGCATGTTGGGTCAATAACCCATTGGCTCGCTAGTTCAACTGGAAGGAGTTCATGGCTTAACCCAACCCAGGTATTCGTATTTTGCGGAGCTTGCATAAACCCATGCTAGAGGCGATGTTTGGTCTCTGCTCCTTAGTTCATTTGCTTTCTTAACAAGTTATCTAAGAGGTCGCGGTTTATTTCTTTATGCCGTGCTCTAAAGTAGGTTCGTGGGCGCTGATGAGGAAGAGGAAAATATCGGTTTTTCAATGCCTCCCTTAATGGAAGACCGGCTTTGGAGGCACCCTGCAGAAGTTGGGCAGTTGAAGAGGGTCAACCAATCTGTGAGACGTTTACGTACCTTCGGTAAGTTGGCTGTTTGCCTTGGTGTTTTTTTACTCTGGGGCGATGAAATATTTTCTTTATTATCTTAAATTTTATTCTCTTACTCTCCGCAAGAGACGCGATATTAGATAGGTCACAATTGATCCAAGTATGATGGCTCCAATTAGTGAAGCTCGTTGACGTTGTTTTGCGTTCATGTTTGACCATGGCTTTGCAGGTGTTCCATCAATGTATGCTTCAGCGTTTGTGTATTCTGGTTCCCAACCAGCATCGCGAAGTCGTTCATTGGAGATGATCCATGGGTGAACCGTGTACGGGGTTAGACCGGGTGGGGTTGGGGCTATTTTGTAACGCCAGCTGAACCGGCCAAGGCGGTCTGCCATTTCTTCTTTTAATCTTAGCCTCGGGAACCTTCCACTTAGTTCTCGGCAGACTTCGGCTTCAATATATCCATCGGGGGCAACGTTATACACTCCATTCATTCCGCCTTTACTCGCTAGAGAAACAGCTGCTGCTAAATCATCAAGGTGCAGGAATTGAACTGGAGGGTCGTTGTCACCAGCGTCAATAATCGCTGATGCTTTTAACGAGCGAGCGACCCAACTTATTTGTCCTTTTGCTAGAGCAGTTGTGGGTCGGAGAATCACAATTTCAGCAGTTGGGTTATTGATGTTCCATTCTTTAGCTAAGTTTTCTATTTCTGTTTTTACCGAAGCGAACGAGAAGTCAGGATTTGGTTCTATCTGTGCTTCTTCTGTGATTGGGATCGGGTTATGATCCCAAGCCCCGTAAACCATCGCTGATGAGAGTATGACGATTCTTTGAATGCCTACATCAGAAGCGGCCTCTAGAACTCTTCGTGTTGCATCTATTTCGGCTCCGCCAGCGTCTACACCGTCGCTACTAGGTCCGAATGAGGTGGCTAGATGAATGAGACAGTGAGCGCCTTCAAAGACTGGTTTAAGGTCATCCGTTTGGAGATCAATTTGATGATGGTAGACACGTCGATGGTTTGGCATCTCTGGTCGCGTATCTATGGCTATAACCGCGGAGACTCCATCTGTTTCTGCGAGAGTTTTACATACCCTTGTCCCGGTCGATCCTGCAGCGCCTGTGACGATAAGCGTTTCCATAGCCTCCCTCGAGTTCTATTGAATGGTTTATTTCTCTTGTAGGTCGAAAATCTTAGGTCGAGAAGAAACCATAGCGGAAACACGTCGTTTCAACGACTTTTGTTTTAATTTTGCTAGTTCACTACGGTAAGTAGGGGTCCAATTTATTTTTAAGGCTCTCTTTTGAAGAAATTTAAGCTGTTCCTCGCTGGGAGTCTTATTTTCTCCTTGGGAAGTTTGTAGAATAAAAAGAATTCGATCTTTCACAGTAAAGGTAAGAATTATGGAAAATAATAATCCTTTTGGGGAAATGCCTTTTTTTGGTGATTTTGAGAAATTGTTCAGTGCCGGAGGTCAAGACCCTTGGGAAACTGCGAAACAAATAGCTATCCAAATGGCCGGTGCTGGGAGTTCTACCGCAAATGTAGACCCATCTCATAGGATCGCTTTAGATGAACTTTGTCGTATCGCCCAGCTCCACGTTGCTAACGCTACCACTTTAGGCACAGGAGATATTTCAGTGCATTCTGTTACAAGAACAGAATGGGCTAATGCGACTATAGAAGCGTACAAACCTTTATTTGAAAGTTTGACTGAGGCCCTCACCCAGGAAAAAATGGATGATTCAATTGGTGGCGACCCTATGAACGCAATGTTTGAGCAAATGATGCAATTTCTTGGACCGATAATGTTGTCCATGACTGCTGGTTCAATGGTAGGGCATTTAGCGCAACGTTCATTTGGTCAATTTGATTTGCCGATTCCGCGGCAAGAGGAAAAAGGAATTCAAATCATTACAAATAACGTTGCCGATTTTGGGAAAGAGTGGAGCCTTCCAATACAAGAATTGCTTCTTTGGGTTTGTTTACACGAGTTCTGTTTCCACGCTGTCCTTCGTATAGATCATGTTCATGCAAGAGTAACCAACCTATTGTTTGATTATGTAAGTGGATTTGAAAGTAACCCTTCTGGACTGGAAGAAAAGCTCCAACAGATTGATATGAGTTCCCCCTCAGCTCTTGAAGAGTTACAACGGTCTCTAGGTAGCCCTGAAGTCATTTTGGGGGCTATACAGAGTGAAGCACAACTTAGGATGCTTCCGGAATTGAACGCTGTCATTGCTGTAATTGTTGGTTATGTTGACTACATCATGGATAGTATCGGCAATGGATTAATTGGTTCGTATAACCAAATCACTGAAGCGATGAGACGTCAACGCGTTGAAGCTGGCCCTTCAGATCGTTTCATTGAGAGAATGTTAGGTCTTGAGTTAACTCAAGACCAATATGATCGTGGCGGTGCGTTTGTTCAAGGAGTAGTTGAAAGATCTGCAACTAGTGAGCTAACACGTCTTTGGTCCGATCCTAAAAATTTCCCAACCCCTAACGAAGTTGATGCTCCTGGACTTTGGCTTGCCCGAATAGATCTACCTGAATGAGTCTTTCATAGTTTAGAAAAGTTTGAAGTTGTCATCGTCTGGGTCTTGTGGATACGGGATGAAGAGTTCTCTTTCGGTTTCTAGTTTTTCTGAAGGAATTTCAACCTGTGGTTCCACAGATTTTTCATTTCCTTTATCGTTTCTTAGAAGATTTCTCAAGAGTCCAAAAGTGTTTTGAGATGTGGATGATTCGTCATTATTTGCTCCGAAAATGTATGAAATTGATGCGAATCCCGCAGCGATAGCTAGTACAAGGAAGCCGAGTCGTGCCGGGAGAGTAAAGATGACAGGGATTAGTGCTCCAAATACCCACATAAGTTGGAATCGTGTTTCAAATCGAGCAAAAGATCGACCGTAGTTCGCGTCAGGTGCATCACGTTGGACAATTGAATCAAATGCTAGTTTCCCTGAGCTAACCGAAAGGCCCACTGCAAAACCTACGAGAAGCGCTCCGCTTATCCCCCCACTCCATAATCCGAGTACGGCAGCTACTGTGGTTGTGAGAAGCGCTCCGAGAAGCATCCGTTCTTCACTAATTCTGGCTCGTAACTTAGGAGCTATTATTGAACCTATTAACCCGCCGGTGACACTGAATGCAACGACTGCTCCAAGCGCTATTGCTGAAGTCCCGCTGGCTCCTAAGTCTGTGCCTAGGAGTTCTTCATGTAATTTTGTCCCTACCGAAGTACCAACTCCTGATAGATCTAAATCATCGGTTCCTCCTCTGTAGGCGAAAGCAACGAGGAAAGTAAAGAAACCAATAACCCCTCTTAAGACACCCATTCCGTTGGAAGCCCTGATAATTCCTACCGACCTGAGTTCTTCGCGTTCCTGTTCCTGCTCAGGAGTTGTGGCGATTTTTGATTTAGGGAGTTTTAATGAGGCTATGACCGCGAATGAGAATGTGATTGCTGCCAGAATTACTGACCAACTAGGTCCTCCGATTAACTGGGCTAATGCTGAAGGCGCAGCTCCTGCGAAACCCGCTAAGCCAGATAGAAAGGCGAGGCGGGCATTTTTTTCAACAAGTTCTTCATGTGTTGAAACAGTGGTTGGGACAACGGCTGCTTTAGCTATCGCATAGCTTTTCTGAAGAACAAGAATTGTGAAAGCGAGTGGGAATAGGAAGAGGGAGTCTAAATTCGCGACCATGAGAATGGCGGTAATGACACGTCCTAGATTGATCGCTATAATCATTAGTCGCCTACCTCCCGCGTAACGGTCTATGACTGGACCTATGAGAGGGCTCACTACAGCAAATGGGGCGATAGTAAGAGCGAGATATAAGCCCACTCGCCATCGGGCGGCGCTTGGATCGATTGAGAAAAATAAAGATCCGGCTAACGCAACTGTGATCATTGCGTCACCGGCGGCGCATAGTGCGTGGACGCGACTTAAGCGAACAAAGGGGGAGAGAAGGAATTTCCCCTTCCTCGTCTTCGTTATTGGTGAAGAGTTGGATTCGTTCTCAAGGAATTTAGTATTTTGATCTGTTTGATCTTCCACATTCTAATTCTACGAGGTTCCTTGATGAACCCTCAAACTTGTCGGATAGTACCGGCATTAGTTGACGAAAGACGCTCACCGTTTACGTGCGGGGTTAACAGAAAAACTAAGTTAATCGTCTAGGTCTATCTCACCATCACCGATGTAGCCTTGTTTCTGTAATGGCTCGGTGACACCTGAGACGACGCCTGCAAGATTTGCAACAATTCGTTTCCAGTATCGATACAGGACAGCTCTAGGAACCGCGTAGGAACCGGGTTGGTCAGAATGCATGTAATCTCGGATCTTGCTTTCAATGCTGTACCGAAGTTTAGTTGCTCGTTCATAAAAGTCTTGGGCTTGCTCACTTGTTGCTTCCGCCATTAAGTCAGCGGCTTCAGCAAACATGGCCGATATGACTCTTCGAAGCTCAATAAGTTCGGCTACGTCATCTTCTCCGACTAGGGAAACCCCTTCTTCTGCTAAGTCAAGAATATTTTTTGCCTGATCTCCTATTCGTTCTATTTTTTTAATTAGGAGCGTGTAGCTAAGCACAGACCCGATGTCAGTACTTCCATGTACTGCAACATGAGTAACAAGTTCTCCGCGAAGGCTTTGTTCTGCATTATTGATATGTTCATCGGTGGTACGAATGTCTTCTGCTACTGATGCGGTATCTGCTCCGCTTAAAACAGCGGCTGATGCTAGGTCAAATGAATGGCGGGCGTCAGCGAGCATTGAGATAGTGCGGTGAGCTATTAAATCTAAACCGCTTTCATTTTTTTTGAAGAATGATAAAACCATTTTTTCCTTTCATCGAAGGATTGCCACACCTAGCAGTGGAATAATAATAAAAGCCACTACTACATATGCAACAGCCAGAACACGTCGCTGTACTGCAATCTTAGCGAGATTTTCTGCCAGTCGTACCGGTATGTCGCGTATGCCTGGCAATGGGTAAAGTAAGAGGATGCCACCTAAGTTAAAAAGCGTATGCACTAATGCGACGGTTAATGCTTCCGGTCTGCTTGCTGCAAGTGCTGCGAGCAGCGCTGTTATCGTCGTACCGACATTTGCACCTAGTGTTACTGGGTAAATATTTCTCAGTGTTACGACACCTGCTGCCGCTAGAGGGATCATAATTGATGTGGTAATGCTGGATGATTGGACAGAGATCGTAATAACCAATCCCAAAAGCATTGCGACTGTTCCGGCACCTGTGCCAAGGACTTTATTTAAAGAAGCTTCAATACGGTCAGCGACAAGTTTTCTCATATTCTTTGTAATAAATGCCAGTGCTATCAAAATTATTATTAGTCCGATGGTTACTAGGAATGTGCCTAACACATTGCCATCGGCTCCTAAAGAGTCACCAAGATCTTTTAACCAACCAACCGGTTCTTTCACCCATTTCTTGATCGGACTCTTCCACTCACTACCAGCTGAACCTACAAGTTGATCGCTAATTCTTTCAGCGGATTTCGACAAGATCTTTGTTGTGAGTTCCAATGGGAGCAGAATACTGACGGCTATAACGTTGAAGAAGTCGTGCACTGTCGCTGCGGAGAATGCACGCTTGAACTCATCTGATTGCCTCATATGCGCTAAAGCGACGAGAGTGTTCGTAACGGTTGTACCAATATTGGCTCCCATAACCATGGGAACAGCGTCTCCTACGCCCAAAGCCCCTGTCCCAACGAGTCCAACAATGACAGAGGTAGAAGCAGATGATGACTGGACAAGAACCGTTCCTAATATTCCGATGAATAGACCTGCAATCGGGTTGCTGACACTGGAGAATAGACTTTCCTGCGTATCTGCTCCCATGACTTTGATTCCAGATTCAAGTGATGAAACTCCTACAAGGAATGTGTATATGAGTCCGATTACCAGAGATGCTCGTAGAGCCGTTGGCATCTGTATCTTTGGGCGGTCAGGCATTAAAAATCTCTTTGGAAACGTTGAAATACTTTTGTTTCCTAAAGATAACGGAATGTAGTAAAAGCATTATTTAAAAGCGTAACAAAATAGAGTAATTGGTACTAGTCAAACAACTGAATTCAGCAGAAATTTTTGGTCGTGTGCGTACGATAAAAGATTCATCGCTTCATCAATTGTTGACCAATGAATTTTATCGACCTCGTCATTGTCTTTAAATACACCTTCAAGAATATGCATTCGCCAATAGTGCACTTCTTTCTTTCGGCCTTTCCGGTCTTGATATGTAACTAATCCAAGCTCTTCACCTAAAGAACATCTAAATCCTGTTTCTTCATGCACTTCACGAATAGCGCATTCTTCTAATTTTTCTCCAAAATCTAATTTCCCTTTAGGAAATGACCAGTCATCATATTTTGGACGGTGAATTATAAGAAGTTCACCCAAATCATTACTGATAATTCCACCAGCAGCTAAGACAATCTGATCATTCACCGATAAGACGTTAACAGAAAATCAGTTTTTTAAACTAGCCAAAGAGACCAGAAACTACTACTGCTCTTGTTGCTCTTCTTCGTAGCCGAGGTCCCATTCAATCACGATATTTTCTCGTTCGGCATCACGGTTTACACGCTCTCTGTTTCGTCGAAACTGCGGGTCGTGGGGTGGGAGAAGAACTAGTCGTGCTTGGATCCTGGTTCGGAAACCATCAATCATTTCCTTGTCGCCAAAATCGGATCTCATATCCCAATGTGGCGCTACTGGACCCATGTAAACCATCTTTACGTGTCCTCTAGGGGGTTCATTCTCAATGTCAGTCATGTGAAGATTCCTCAATTCTTATGCTCAGTGATTGTATCCAAGGAAAAAATCTTTTGTTCACGGGAACTTTTTCATCTTTTGTTTCGTCTATTAAGTATCGGAGGTATTTATGGAAACTGTATGGATGGCACAAGGGAATTGCAGCAATAAACCACCAGAACTATTTTTCCCTAGTGACGGGACTGGAGTTGAGAAAGCGAAGAGTGTTTGTGCCACTTGTCCCGTGAAAGAAACCTGTTTAGAGCATGCTCTATCACACCGGATTGATCATGGAGTGTGGGGCGGGTGTTCAGAGCGGCAGCGCCGCAGGATCAGGAAAGAGCGTAGACAAAGCGGCATTAGTCAAGAATTGTTGATCTCCGCTAAATAGAATTCAGGTGAGTTTCACGGTACGTGTTGATTAACTTATAGCTTTTGTTTCTGCTACAACCTGAATGACGGCTTGACGATCAAGAGCGCGTTGTCTTCGTATGCGTCGTCTCTCACGTTCACTCATGCCACCCCAGATCCCAAATTTTTCACTATTCTGCAAAGCGTATTCAAGGCAATCTCCACGTACGACACAGCCGCGACAGACTTCTTTAGCTTCTCGCGTGGATGCTCCTCGCTCTGGGAAAAATAAATCCGGGTCAACACCAAGACAGTTAGCTAAATCCTGCCATCCCTCAGCAATCGAATCTTCTTCGATCACGTTTCAACCCTCCGATATTGTTCACAGCGCGAACTGCCACTCGCCTATTTGGCGCGCGTTTCAAGCCAAAAATCAGGCTTGTAATTACATTAATGTCATTTAAGCAGGTCAGCCACCAAATATGCAAATTTTTACGAAAAACATCTATAAATATTGCGGTTTTGCTTATTTAAAGGATTTTGACCATCACCTTGAAGAAATATGTCTTCGTCGGTGTTCAACAAAATCAACCAAAAGGTAGTCGCCGAGGTTATCACGATTCGTGAAAAAGGCTCTCCCTCCGTTCATTTCAGTTATCCGTTCAATGAACTGGCTTAGCGCAGGTTCTGGGTCAAGCATGAATGTATTGATACGTATTCCTTCCCGGGTACATGCCATGACTTCAGAAAGTGTCTGGTCAATGGTGTATTGCGACGGAGGGTAATCAAAGTATGGATTCCCAGACCGGTCGATGTGAGCAGTTGGTTCCCCATCTGTGACCATGATGATCTGCTTGGTCCCCGACTGCTTTGCAAGCATCTGGCGGCTCAGCATGAGAGCGTGGTGCATATTGGTTCCTTGCATATACCCGGTGGTGACTTCTGGTAACTCGTGTAGTTCTATTTCTCTGGCATAAAGGTGAAATCCAACTATTCCTAGATAGTCACGAGGGTACTGCATGCTAATCAGAGATTGGAGTGCCATCGCTACCTTCTTGGCGGGAAGTAATCGTCCGGTCCAAGCCATTGAGTTAGATAAATCCAACATCAGGACTGTGCTGGAGCGAACAAGGCTTTCTGTTCGTTCTATTTCAAAATCCTCTGGGGTGAGTTCAACTGGGGTTCCCCCTCCAGTACGTTTGATCGCGTTCCGTACTGTTTTTTGAATATCTAAGTTGAATGGGTCGCCGAACTCGTAAGGCTTTGTGGAGAAATCTCTTTCATGCCCTATCCCTTCATGTTGTAGATCATGACTTCCTAATCGGTCCTTATCTAGCTTGCGGAAGAGGTCCGAGAGGGCTTGTTGGCCTATCTTGCGCATCGCTCTCGGCGTGAGTTCGTATCGGCCTTCTTGACTTTCAATGTAACCTGCTTCTTCTAATTGTTTCGCTACCTCAGATAGTTGGTCCAAGCTGTTAGCCGCGTCATCCCCAAGAAGTTCTCTTACTCGTTCTATATCTATTTCCGCTAATGAAGCTGGGTTATTCATTGATGAGAGCATTCTTTCTAAAGCATCAAGATCGCCGAGTTCCTCAAAGACATTCTGGGCATTTCCCATCGCCATTGGTTCATCACCAGAAAATTCGTATGATTGTTGCCATCCAAGGTCAGGGAAAGCCTCCTGTAGGTTCTGAGCTAGTTGACTCATCTGCCATTGCAGGTCCATGTCCTCTAGTAGTTGATCTGACAGGTCTTGAAGTTGTTGCTGTTGTTCGGGGGACATTGAGTTCATCATTGCTTGTGCTGCAGCCATTCTTTGCGCCATTACTTCTAGAAGTTCGTCAAGCGTTGAGGGGTTCTCAGGAAAGAAATCTCCAAACTCTTCCATAAATGAATTGAAGTCAGGTTCTTCACCATTCGCTCTTTGTTCGAGCATCTTATTGAGTGCTGACATCATGTCTTTCAAACGCTCAAAGTCTTCAGTTCCCATATCTTGCATTTCGTCAGATAGCTGATCAAGGTAGCGTTGCATGAGTTGCTCTCGGAGTTTTTCCATAAGGTCTTCAAATTGCTCTCGCGCCTCGGTTGAGGTGAATTCGTATTTCTGAAGTTCGCGAACTTTCCCAGCTAGGTCCTGAGGAATCATGTCTAGTTGGAGGTTTCTCTCCGTAATAGTCTCTTCGGTGATCTTCTGCCTTCTCTCATCTCCTGATTCAGCAGCTTGTTCCATTAATTGATCTAATGACTTTTTTTCTTTATCGACTACGGATTGGAGTTCTTCGTTAACCTCATTGTAAATTCCATCTAGGTCATAATTCTCTAAGCGTTCCTCTCGTTCTTGGCGGAGGCGGTCAAGCATCTCCCGGAACCCTTGAACTCTTTCGCCATCCATGTCAAACCCTGACTGCATGAGGCGGCGCAGCGCTGAATTAATATCCCCGTTGTACATGAGGTCATCGCTCATTTCTGACATGATGTCGTCAGCAGTGACTTCAAATCCGGTTTGTGTGCCGTCCCATGCGGAGTACGCGTAGTACATGTTTTTGCGTTTTTTCTTTCTCCACTTACCAAGGACCATGTTGAGACAGTACCAGTCCCATCGGATTCTGCCCATATATAAAAGCGAATGAGAGTTTCTAAATCCGTTCTGTTGGAAGATTTTAGTGAAGCTGAAGTAGAGTCGTTCCCATGATTGTTGAATATGAAAAACGTGGGAAAGTAGCAGTTATCACTTTGAACCGGCCCGAGGCAAGAAACGCTGTTTCTGGCGAACTTGCCCAAGCCCTTGAAGAAGCTGTTGACCAGCTAGAAAACGATGACGAAATTTGGGTTGGTGTCCTAGCCGGGAATGGTCCTGTCTTCTGCGCTGGAGCTGATCTGAAAGCTGTCGCTTCTGGCAACGCAAATCTTGGCACTAAACGGGGAGGGTTCGGTGGTTTCGTTACTCTTGAACGAACGAAACCTATAATCGCCGCTGTTGAAGGGCCAGCGGTTGCTGGTGGTTGCGAACTAGTGCTAGCTTGCGACATGGTTGTTGCATCTTCTGCAGCTTCTTTTGGACTCCCAGAAGTGAAAAGGTGTTTAGTAGCGATGGCTGGTGGAACAACTCGTCTACCTAAACGAGTCCCGCCAAACATCGCCATGGAAATGGCTCTCACCGGTGACACCATAAGTGCCGAACGCGCCTACCATCACGGACTGGTAAATATCCTTTGTGAATCTGGTAAAGCTATAGATGAAGCTCTTGGCCTTGCCAAAAGAGTCAACGCTAACGCGCCCCTAGCTGTGCGTGCGACAAGAAAAGCTGTTCTTGGAGGCGCCCTCGTTGATGACCATGAAGGAATACGGTTAGCCGTGGACTTGTTCAGACCTGTTGCTTCCAGCGAGGATGCAAAGGAAGGTCCAAGAGCTTTTGTGGAGAAACGACCACCTGAATGGAAAGCCCGCTGAGTAATTTAAACGCTATCCCTGACCTGTCCTTTGATACGAATCTTCGGGAACAGGTCCGACATAATCTTGATTCTCATCCACGAATTGATGCGGAAGATCAATCTCTTCGGAAGGCGTCAGTAGCCATCACCATTGTCCAATCCCAAGAAGGGAAAGCGGGTTTTATTTTGACTCGTCGGAGTCGAGGGTTACGGAATCATAGCCACCAGTACGCTCTGCCTGGTGGAAGAATTGATCCAGGTGAAACCCGTGAAGAAACTGTCCTCAGAGAAGTAGAAGAAGAAATAGGTATCTCTGTAACCCAGGATGAAATCCTTGGGTGCCTTGATGGATACGAAACACGCTCCGGGTTTTCTATCACACCTATTATTCTCTGGGTTGAAGATCTGTCAACCATGGCTCCTGAACCCAGCGAAGTTGACGAGATATTAATCATTGATTTAGATGAACTTTTCCGCAGTGACAGCCCAAGATGGGTAGATATTGATGAAAGCAACAAACAAGTTCTCCAATTGCCGATAAAGAATCGTTTAATTCATGCCCCCACGGCAGCTCTGCTATATCAGTTCCGAAAAGTAGGTCTTAGTGGAGAATTGATGCGCACAGATCATATAGAAGAGCCTACCTGGGCATGGAAATAGCTTAAAAACCCCGATAACAAGTGAAATTTATCTTTAAATAAGTGATTATCATGGCAAATCACAAGTGGAGACGCTATCTTTACCTTGTGTGTCGTTTGGCACACAGAATGACTTTCATGCGCTAATAACGTGTTAGTGCACAATTTGAGAGGGAATTTTTCATGAAAAGAATTAAACTAATACTTGGAGCACTTGCAGTGGCACTCGTTGCTATGTTTGCATTAGCTCCAGTAGCTCAAGCTCAGGAAGCACATGTCGTTGCAGCTGATCCTCCATTCGTGGCTGCCGCTGGTAGCCATGACGTCACCATTTCGGGTGCCGGATGGCCAGCAGATGCCACAGTTGTCATATTGCCCTGTAGCTACAATAGCTACGAAGCTGCTGCAACAGCAGGAGCAGATGCTTGTGACACAGGAGCATTGACATTCGGTGCTGCTGATGGAGATGGCAATATTTCCATTACAGGAACCTTTGATATACCTGCAGATGGAATGTGTATAGGTGTAGGAACTCTAGATTCAGCCCACGTAGGTGCTTACTGCATGGGTGTCGGAGCTCCGATACTACCTAACACAGGATCGGAATCTACCAAGGTTGCGATCATCGGTGCAGCAGTTCTAGCCGGTGGTGCGATGATTGTGCTCAGCACACGTCGTCGTTCATTCGTCAGCTA
Source organism: Acidimicrobiales bacterium (assembly GCA_030740795.1). GTDB lineage: Bacteria > Actinomycetota > Acidimicrobiia > Acidimicrobiales > UBA8592 > UBA8592. The sequence goes on from JASLWO010000033.1 coordinate 31,421, forward strand.
AAACTGAGTCCAGTTTCGACTGGAAATAAAGAACTCATAGAGTCGGACCTTCGGGTCCGGCTCTTTGGTTTTTCTAACCCTTCGTCCAAGTTGAAACAATATCCTCTGTTGAAGCAAGCGTAGCTAAAAGCGAGATAGTTCCATCCATAATTGCCTGACCGTATTCAAGAGGGACTCCTGCTACAGCATCAGTGGGGACTACAACCTGGTATCCAAGATCAACAGCTGAAATAACCAAGCCCAGAATCCCGATATTTACTGAAACTCCTATCGGAATAACTGTTTTCGCCCCGAGATTGCGAATAACTTGATCAAGTGAAGTTGAAGTAAATGGGGTCAAGCCATGAAGTCGAGGGATGACTATATCTTTTGAGTCACAGCCAAATGCGTCAATGATTTCAGCTCCTTTAGAATTCTCAAAGATTCCCGAACCGTTTTCATTCACTTTCTTGGATGCGGCTAGCATCCTGCAGTTCACAGCCGACCCCGCATAATCAGTTCTATTAACTGCGGTTGCGTGAATTACTCTAATCCCTGATTCTCTGGCGGCGGTACAAAGGCGCGGACCATTGGTTAAAACCCCTGCTTCAATTGCAGCATTCCGCAATTCCGGGAATCCTGAGGACGCTCCGACGATTCCCTCCTGTACTTCCATCGTCACTAATACAGTCGTGGTGGGATCTATAAGACTTTTAAGGCCCATTTCTACCTCCTAGCAACTTGAAATTTTCTGTTCTTTGAGCATCCCACATATCCACTATGTTCGCTATGACTAACTACTTGAGATTCGCAAAAAATGTGAGCATCCACCACTCTGGTTGTTTTAAGGGCAACAGTGGTCTCGTTCGCACCTGGAAAACTGCCACCGCTTTGGGGGGTGGGTTCGTAAGAGCCCACCCCCACCGATCTTTTAAAAAGCCTCCATTTCAAAGGTGCCATTTTTGCTTACTTGTATTTTTTCGCCTATTTGACTTTCCTTCGTAAAGATTTCTATGACTTCTGGTTTCTTTGAAGTGACAATCCTTCGGTATCGTTCTTTAAATTCGACAATGGCAAAAACTTTTGTATCTCCACCCATATGTGCAACTGTTGAAGAGATCACCGGCATTTGGCCAAATATTTCCGAATTTGAAGGTAAAGTCTTTGTCTTTTGTTTAACGAGTTGAGAGACGTCTTCAACAATGAGATTGTTGGATTCTTGTTTAGCAGTGATGGTCAAAAGCCCTTGCTTCGTAAGCATTCCTGAAACCGAGGTGATAAGCCCCTCCGTTCCGTGCTCTCGGACTTTTTTAGCTAATCCGGAAATCCCTTGGATTGTGAAATTATTGAACGGGCCTCCAGCGAAAGTCATCCCTCCCGTAATGCTTAGATTCCGATTGGAAAGCCCTAGGTTTTCTGCTTGCAGGCGGACAGCGACTGGGAAGCAACTATACAGTTCAACATTTGCTCTGGAAGAAGCTGGTTTCCCGGTTGAAGCAATGAGTTCCTCATTGATCGCGGACATACCTTGACATGTTGCTAGGTCTTTCCTTTCAACTACTGGAGTCACATGGTTTGATTCAATGATGGCTTCAGGGTAAACCCACTGATCCGAAGTTGAACCATGAGCTTTCGCTGTTTCTTCTGAAGTGATTATGATTGCGGCTGCTTGGTTGACATTCCATTGTGTGATGTGGTTGGCACGGTAAGGTGCAGCTATTGGACGTCCCCATCCGTTCTCTTTAAGGTATTTAGTCGCGTTTTCTCTCCAGGGAGATATTGCAGAGTCAGCTATGGTCGCCATTTTCTCCCATTCGGTATTTATGAGGTTTATTTGTTGATGTCGAGTTAAACCGTTCTTATGCGCTGACGCATTTTCTATAAGTGCGTACTGGTCTACGGCTCGGATGAGCCCAGTGTTGATCTCATGTTTGGAAATTATTAAATCTTCGGGTCTAATCCATTCAATACTGCTGGTTGAAGAGACCAAATTTTGGTTAATGTCCGCAGGAAATAAATTCCCAAGCCTTTTTTCCTGTTCTTTGGTTTCGGCCCCGACGATGATCGTACATTTCGAACGTGATTCGGCTACATCTTGGATAGCTCGTTTCACTAAAGAACTTTGGAGAATACCGATATCAAAGAGGACACTTTTCGCCTGTATCCCAAAATGCGTACTGATGAAGTGACCGGGGTCTTCAGTCACCCAAGTTCCTTTTGGTATGAAGATTTGATCTGCTATATCAATAAGTTCTTTGCTTCCAGCATCATTGGCTGCTGCTTCTATTGATTTGCACATGAGATCAACGGTGCTGAGCGGATCCTGGGAAGGCCTCCAGGTAAGATTTGATGTTCCTGCAATGATTATTTTGGGGACAGTTTTCGCTGTCACGGATTTGTTCCTTTCGTTAAGCGAAAGTTGAGATTACCTTATGAAGATTCTAGATTGACCTATTTGATACTCTCTAGAGAGAATAACTTTTTTTAATTCCTTGTCGCGCATGATTTTGTGTAAGGCTCATGCAATGAGTGAACTGCATTGGGAAGAACAAAGGGAATTGAATCGACCTCTCCTTATTGTCGCGTTAAAGGGATTGTTTGATGCTGCTGAAGCTGCGACGGCTGGCGTTGATCTTTTAATTGCCAAACATGATGCTTCCCCTGTCGCAGAAATAAATCCTGAAACCTTTTTTAATTTCCAAGAAGAACGGCCTTTGGTTCGCTTAGGTGATGGCGGTAGAGAAATCCAGTGGCCTTCCAATGTGGTTTATGGAGTTGAGTGTGAGAGTGGGAATCATGACCTTCTTCTCCTTTCTGGCATAGAACCTCACCTTAAATGGAGAACGTTTTCCGATGCTTTACTTGAATTAGCTCAGAAAATGAATGTTGAAATGGTAATAACTATTGGTGCGATGGCGGGAATGGCGCCACATACCCGCCCTTTGGGAGTTGTAGGAAGTGCTTCTAATCCAATAATCGCAGACCGGCTTGGTCTCGGTCGACCAACTTATGAAGGTCCTACTGGTTTAGTGGGGGTTCTACACGATCATTTGGATAAAGAATGTATCCCCATTATTTCTCTTAGAGTTTCTGTTCCTCATTACGTGCCCGGTCCTCCAAATCCTGAAGCTACCCGATCTTTGCTCTCTCGGCTTGAGCTTGTCACAGGTGTTGAAACATTCCATGCAGATTTAGATAAAGCGGCTAATGAATGGAGAAGTAGAATTCATACAGCCGTGACGAATGATTCAGACATGGCGAGTTATGTCCAACAGTTAGAACAACGCGTTGATGAAAGTGAAGTTCTTCCATCCGGTGATGACCTTGCCGCAGAGTTGGAAGCATTTCTTCGCGATAAGCGATCTGATTAACCCTTTAGAATTTAGTTAGAATTTCCTTCCCTAAATTCCGAAATGCTACAGCTGCAGCTCCTATTAAAGGACCCTTGTCACCTAATCCCCCAGGGATTATCAATGTTCCTTGTGAATGTTCAATTTTTGTTAATTCGTTAATTGTTTGTTGTGCTGATTCGAAAAAAATATTTCCAAACCCTAATGCAACTGAACCAGAAACAACTGCCAGTTGAAGGTCTAGAAGGTTCGCTATTGATGCTACGGCTCTGCCGACATGGATGCCTGCTTGAATTCGTATCTCCTCAACTGCTTCCTTTGAGGTGGAACCATATTTTCTTTCAAGCCCTGACCCTGAAGCAGATCCTTCAAGAAGGCCACTGACTCCGTTTGCGTCTAGTCCACCTCCTGGTTCAACGAAAATATGTCCGATGTGCCCTGCGTTCCCGTCAGCCCCTTCAAGGAGTTTGCCATTTAGAACAATCCCGCCACCAATCCCTGTTGAAACAACCATGGCGATGTAATTATCGCAACCTCGTGCCGCACCTATCCAACCTTCGGCTAGGGCTAGGGCTTTTGCATCATTGTCAATAAAGGTTGGTATCCGCAGGTCTTTTTCTATTTTTTCTCGTAAGGGGAAATCTCTCCAGTCTGGGATATTGAGCGGGGATACTTGTTCATAGGCTTGCTTCCCTGGCCCTCCACATCCAATACCTATTGCGACTGGGTCTACCAAAGAAGATGCTAAACATTCTTTTACTAGGGTGAGGACGCTTTCATACAAAGAGCTAGTATTTCCTGCATCTTTTTGTGTTGGGGTTTGCATCCGGTTGCCAACGTGACCTTCATCGTTGACAATAGCGGCGGCGATTTTGGTTCCGCCGATGTCTAATGCGAGGACGCTTTGCACGCTATATCAGGCTCTAGCTCGATAAACCCCTGAATCCCCAACTGCTTCTTTGTTAAGAAGTTTACTTAGGTGCAGTCCTTCAAGGATAAATTCAATTCCGCTAGCTACCAGAGATGGAGATTCTAGGTCTTTTTCGTCAAGTCCTAAGTTTTTAAGAATAGGTAGAAAGGAAGGAATCTCTTCAAGCCATTGCACATATGTTGTTGAAGCTATGTCATCTCCTGCGTTGATAACTGCTCCGTCTGCAAACGCTTGGAGTACACCACTGCACAATGCTTGGTCTGCGATTTCCTTAAACACTTCCAAAATTGACTGTTTGATTAAGTATTGAATTATTTCAACTTCTCTTCCGTCATCAAGGGACTCAACCTCGATTTTGCCTGCCGTTGATGCTACGAGGGCGCTTAGGTCACTTACTCTAGGCACAACAATATCCTCTTCGTCCGCTTCGCTTAGCAGCGTTCGCCGAACAGCTCCTGCTATTAGTGATTCGTAATTGGTTACGGTGACACGAACAGATACTCCTGAACGTTGATTAATGTGGGCGCTTTCACGAGCAGCGTGCGTGATGGTAGCAACAATTTTTGACATGAAATCAGGAACGACCGCTGCAACGTCGTCTTTAGCGAAAATTGTTGCTTCCTGAACTGCAATATCTGCCTCAAGATCGACGTCAAAGGGGTAATGTGTTCGTAATTGACTACCGAACCGGTCTTTTAGCGGAGTGATTATCCTGCCTCTATTTGTGTAATCTTCGGGATTAGCAGATGCCACTAAGAGAATGTCCAAAGGAAGTCGGATCTTGTAGCCCCTAACCTGTACATCTCTTTCTTCTAGAACATTGAGTAGTCCTACCTGTATTCTTTCGGACAGGTCAGGGAGTTCATTAATAGCGAAAATCCCCCGATTGGTTCTTGGCACAAGTCCATAATGAAGCGTTAATTCATCTGAAAGATAGCGCCCTTCCGCAACTTTTATTGGATCAACCTCTCCGATGAGGTCAGCTATTGCCGTGTCTGGCGTTGCTAGTTTTTCTCCAAACCTCTCGCTTCTATGTATCCAATGAATAGGAGTTCCATCCCCTTTTTCTTCAATTAAATTTATTGCATATCTTGAAACAGGGTTGAAAGGGTCATCGTTAATCTCTGACCCTGCGATGGCAGGCATCCACTCATCAAGTAAATCTACGAGACCACGTATCATCCTGGTTTTTGCCTGGCCTCTTTCCCCGAGAAATATAAAGTCGTGTCCAGCTAGCAGGGCATTTTCCAATTGGGGAATAACCGTTTCTTGGTAACCAATCACACTGGGAAAAAGTTCTTTCCCTTCGCTGATTTGCGAAATGGCATTCTCTCGAATTTCTTGCTTAACGGTTCTAGAAACCCAACCTGATTTTTTTAATTTTCCAAGCGTTAACGAGTGCTTCATGGTTGCACCGTAGCGGACATATAGGGAGATGACCGCATCGAAGATACGAGGAATTTAAAAACTATCTAATGAACCCAATTCTTTATTTATGTTATTGATCGCCTGTTGTTCAAACAGTTCCTTGAACGATTCCGTGGCGTAAATACTTGACCTGGCTAGTAGACCTTTAAGGAATTTGCTTCTCCCTGAAAAAAAATCATTATTTGTTAAGTGCTTGAATTCTTTTCGGATATTCACCGCATATTCATGGTATTTATCTGTTGTTGAACCAAGTACATGAAGGTCTAAATCATGGAGGATGGCTTGCATGCGATCAGATGGCGGATCAATACCATAATCTGCCGTCTGTTCAATGAGGTGAGCTACGCGTGAAGCATTGCTTATTCCTTGCTCAAGTAACCATTTCTCAGCTACTTCAGCGCTTTGCATTTCGTTGGTATCTGAAATGGGGTCATAGATGATGTCATGGAACCACACTGCGTATTCGATGAAGTTAAGTTCATTTTGTTCCAGAAGAACCCCGTCTAGGAGGTTAAGGCAGGAATGGATGTGGGCAAGCGTGTGATAATAGCGGTGGGTTTCGCCATAGGAATCTATAAATTGTTGACACATTAACGTTGCAGCTCTCACATTTACCTTATTTCTATAGCAAAGGTCGAACCATCTATGCATTGGATCAAAGTCTTTTATCTCCATGGGAAAAGACTAGTTCCCGACATTAAGCCATGGGGAAAGTATCATTGAATTCTGACATGTTAAAAGGGCACACGGTTGGTCTGAAAATCATGTCGGGCACTACGGTCAATGTAGGTAAAGCAACTGAATTAAGTAATTTAAGTAAATGCCAGGAGGCACAGAACGCAATGGCACAAACAATGACGCGGAAAGGTCCAGAACCCATCCGTAAAAGGCCAAGGCAACTTCCATTTCCTTTAAATCTCTACCAAAGCGCCATTGGAAGAAAATGGGTGATGGCTGTGAGCGGCGTTGTACTGCTCGGTTTCGTAGTTACTCACATGATCGGGAACCTTCATTTGTACGAAGGTCCGCTAGAAATCCATGAATACGCTGAAACTCTAAGGAATCTGGGAACAGACATTATTCCCAGAACCTGGCTTCTTTGGGGTGTGCGACTTCTGCTAATTGCGGCTTTCGCTATCCATATCCATTCTGCATATACGTTGAAAGAAATGGGTAGGAAAGCCAATACACGCTCTAACTACGCTGATGGAAACAAAAAATATGCTTCTTCCCAAGACTTTGTTGCAGCAAACTACGCCAGTCGAACCATGCGCTGGACTGGCCCCATTATTCTTCTGTACCTTTTCTTCCACTTAGCTGACTTAACGTGGGGTTGGTTCAGCAAAGATTGGCATCTTGGAGATCCATACAACAACGTTGTGGTCTCCATGGGGAACATAGGTGTTGCCCTCATTTACATTGTCGCTAACGTAGCACTGGCCATACATATCTTTCATGGAACATGGAGCCTGTTCCAAAGTTTGGGAATCAATTCCCCAAAGATCAACAAAATACGTAGGCATACCGCTGCCGGCTTAGCTGGACTTATTCTTGTCGGGAATCTGAGCTTTCCAATCGCAGTACAGATTGGTTTGATAGATCAAGATAACTGTGAAGCACCTTGTGGTCTTAACGCTGTTGAACTTGAGGAGGGAAGAGAATGATCGGAGAAATCAATTCGCGAAGCCCGGAAGGTCCGATAGAAGACAAGTGGTCTAGCCATAAGTTCAATATGAAATTGGTGAATCCTGCCAATAAACGAAAGTTTGAAGTCATAGTCGTTGGAACAGGTCTTGCCGGTGCCTCAGCTGCTGCGACACTTGGCGAGTTGGGTTATAAAGTCAAAGCTTTCACATACCATGACAGTCCGAGAAGAGCTCACAGTATTGCTGCCCAGGGAGGGATCAATGGTGCGAAGAACTATCAAAACGATGGGGATTCCGTTTATAGGCTCTTCTATGACACGGTTAAAGGCGGAGATTACCGAAGTCGTGAAGCAAACGTTCACCGACTTGCTGAGGTGTCGCTTAATATCATTGACCAATGCGTCGGGCAAGGCGTACCGTTTGCCCGAGAATACGGTGGGCTTCTTGACAATAGGTCCTTTGGTGGGGCTCAGGTAAGTAGAACTTTCTACGCTCGTGGGCAAACAGGGCAACAGTTGCTGCTCGGCGCTTATTCAGCCTTAATGCGTCAGGTCGGTTCCGGTTCAGTGGAATTGCACACTAGAACTGAAATGCTGGATTTGATAGTCCACGATGGAGCTGCGAGGGGGATTGTTGTCAGAGATTTAATTACTGGCGATGTTCGAAGCCATACAGCTCATGCTGTGGTTCTTGCTACTGGTGGATACGGAAATGTCTACTACCTATCAACCAACGCAATGATGTGTAACGTCACGGCTGGGTGGAGAGCTCATCGTAGAGGTGCCATGTTCGCTAACCCGTGCTACACACAAATCCATCCAACCTGCATACCTGCCAGTGATGAATTCCAATCCAAATTAACGCTGATGTCTGAATCGTTAAGAAATGATGGACGTATTTGGGTCCCTAAGGATCATGACGAAGGTAGGTCAATTTCTGAGATCTCTGAAGATCAGAGATACTACTATCTTGAAGAAAAGTATCCTTCTTTCGGAAATTTGGTGCCCCGTGACGTAGCTTCAAGAAACGCCAAAACCGTGGTAGATGCAGGGCTTGGAGTTGGGCCTCTTAAAAATGGTGTTTACCTTGATTTTGCTGACGCTATTCAACGAGATGGGGAAGATGTTATAAGAGAGCGATACGGAAACCTTTTCCAAATGTATGAGCGAATCACTGGTGAAGATCCATATAAAACCCCGATGCGTATCTACCCTGCGACGCATTACACGATGGGAGGTCTGTGGGTTGATTATGAATTAATGAGTAACCTGCCTGGTTTATTTGTTGTCGGAGAGGCGAACTTCTCTGATCATGGAGCGAACCGCCTTGGAGCTTCCGCTCTCATGCAAGGTCTTGCAGATGGTTACTTTGTTCTTCCTTACACAATAGGTAATTACCTTGCTCCCCTCTTGGGTGAAAGCACACTTGATGAGAATGATCCCTCTTGCTCCAATGCAGTTAACGAAGTTGCAGAACGCACGCAAAAGTGGCTTTCCATTAATGGGACACGTTCAGTTGATTGGTTCCATAGAGAGCTTGGAAAATTAGTTTGGAACTTCATTGGAATGGAACGGGACAAAAACGGACTTGAGAAAGCGCTTACAGAAATACCTTCCCTAAGGGAAGAATTTGAAAAAGATGTCCGCGTTCTGGGGTCTGCTGATAATTTGAACACTTCTCTTGAGAAGGTCGGACGGGTAGCTGACTTCTTCGAACTCGCTGAATTAAAGGCGCGCGACGCATTAGAACGCGCTGAATCGTGTGGAGGGCATTTCCGTTCAGAGAGCCAAACCACTGATGGTGAAGCGTTACGAGATGACGAAAATTTCTCCCATGTAGCCGCATGGGAGTGGGGTGGAACTTCTAGTTCTGCGATACGCCATAAAGAAGAACTGGAATTTGAACATGTTCCACTTACACAACGGTCTTACAAGTAGGAGGGCATGATGGAAGACACAATGACCCTTACGTTAAAAGTTTGGCGACAAAAAGGACCTATGGAAAATGGGCGGTTTGAAACTTATGAACTTGAACAAATAAGCCCCGACATGTCATTCCTCGAAATGTTCGATGTCCTTAACGAAAATCTTATTAATAACGGGGAAGAACCTGTAGAGATAGCTAGTGACTGCCGAGAAGGTATCTGTGGAACTTGTGGATGCATGATCAACGGAAAAGCACATGGACCTGAGAAAGCAACCGCGACCTGCCAGCTACACATGCGTAAATTTAAAGATGGGGACACGATTATCGTTGAGCCGTGGCAAGCGACGTCTTTCCCGGTCATCAAAGACTTGGTAGTTGACCGCTCCCCATTAGATCGGATCATTGAGTCAGGTGGTTTCATTACTGTTCCGACTGGATCTGCTCCTGATGCAAACTTGATCCCTGTTCCTAAAGACGCTGCCGACGCTGCTTTTGATGCAGCGGCATGCATCGGTTGTGGCGCTTGTGTAGCTGCATGCCCTAACTCAGCGGCACAACTTTTCACATCAGCGAAAGTGCAGCATCTTAACCTACTCCCTCAAGGACAAGCCGAACGTTGGTCTCGAACGGAAGAAATGGTTGAGAAAATGGAAGAATACTTCGGATCCTGCACCAACCATGGTGAATGCCATGAAGCTTGCCCTAAAGAAATTCCTTTAGATTTTATTGCATACACAAATAGGGATTACGTGAAATCGAAACGGAAGAACAGAAACCTGCTTGGTCAAGATTAATAATTAGATCTCATTCAAGAGTGCGATCGTTCTCTCCCATGCAAGATTGCTAGCTTCTATGTCATATGTGCCTAATGCATTTTCTTCATTGGCGAATGCATGACCTGTGCCGTCGTATATGTGAAAAATGACATCTTTATCTAAGGATTGAAGATGATTTTCTAGATTTGTAATAGCTTCGGGAGGGAAAAAATCATCCTGAGCTGCGAAGTGCCCCTCTACCTTTGCTGAGAGTCCCGACCAATCTGCGGCTCCTTCTTCCAAAGGGGCTCCATAGAATGGAGCTGCTACTCCAACTCTATCTCCTTCTAGGGAAGCGATCATTAATGTGAGCATCCCACCCATGCAGAATCCGACAGCTCCTACTTGATTGCTGGAACAAGAATCAATGGAAAGCAAGTAGTCAATAGCTGCAGACATGTCACGCGCCGCTCGGTCAGGGGGGAGAGAAGTCATAAGTTCGCCGGCTTTATCCATTTCAGTATGTTCAGCAAAGTCGCCATGATAAAGATCGGGGGCTAATGCTGTAAAGCCTTTATCTGCCAGCCTGTCACAAACTCCTTTGATTTGTGGGACCAACCCCCACCATTCTTGTAGCACAAGCACTCCCGGGCCATTCCCTGAATGCGATTCTGATAAGTATCCTGATGCATTGTTTCCATTGGCAGAAAATTCAACCATTCTTCCCGTCATGTTAGTTCTCCTATTTTTGAAAATATTTCAGACTAATCATATGTCTAGTCAAGCGAAGTGGTGGACACAAAGAAATAGCAAGAAAACAGGTTTTATTTTTGGCAAACCAGCCACGCTTCATGTCTTCCAGAATCTCGCCATGCTTCATCTACATGAATCACTTCCATGGAATGCGCTAATTCGAAGCTTTCTCCTAATTTGAATATTTCTGCTGGTTCTAACAAAAAATTAGATGATGGGTGTTCGTGACGTTCAAGATTTTGTTTAGTTGGATGTGCCAATAACAAAATACCTGAATCATTTAAGAAGTTCGGTACTTTTTGTAAAAGGTTCCTGTCAAGAAATAGCGTGATCAGTGCGATATCCCATTGGCGGTTTGGTGGCAACGAATTGTTTTCAAGGTCCCAATGAATGCATTCAATCTCAACTCCTAAATTATGTGATGCTTCTGTTGCCTGATTAAGAGCGATAGGGCTGATATCAATCAAGGAAGTTGAGTAACCTTTTTCTGCGTACCAAAGTGCGTTGCGGCCATTGCCGCCTGCAATATCGACGCAACTTCCAGAGCTTGGAAGATATTTTTCTGTAGCTGGGAGAAAATCTGAAAACGGGTTTAGTTCCGGGTTCTTTTGGTATCTGTTATCCCAATGGGTTTGAGAGTCGGTCATCGTGTAGTTACGTTTACCGGTATCGTTTCGTATCCGCGAAGCGTCATCCTGCCTCTTTGCTTTAATTCACCTGCTTGTTCAATGTTTTTGAAACGCCTAATTAGCCCTGCGAACATTTCCTGCCCTTCTGTTCTCGCTAAATTCGCTCCTAGGCAATAGTGGATACCCGACGCAAAGCTCATGGGTGGTCCTTCATTTCGTTCCACCCGGAATTCATCTGGTTCAGTGAACTTTAAGGGATCCCGATTAGCTGCACCGATTAACGTAACTACTAGGCTTCCTTTCGGAAGGTCAAATCCCGCAATTTCAGCGTCTTCAAGTGCTGTTCTCCCATCGATCTGAACAGGGCTATCCCATCGGAGCATTTCCTCAACAGCTGACTCTACGAGAGTTCCATCGTTCCAAAGGCGCGTCATTTGATCCGGGTAGGCAAATAAAGCCCCTAGACCATTCCCGATAAGGTTTTGTGTGGTTTCCATTCCTGCTGCGAAAAGGAGAATAATCGTACTCACAACCTCTGCTTCGGAAATCCGATCTCCGCTCTCTTCTACCGCAATTAGCGCTGATATCAAATCATCTTGAGGTACTGCTTTCCTTTCGTCGAACAATTGGGTGAAATACTCGCCCATTTCCATGAATGCAGCGGTTGATGCCTTAAGTTCTTCAAGTGACGGTGCTTGTTCGAGCGAAACGACCCCTGCTGTTACTAATGGTCTGAAGTATTCCCAATCCGAACGGGGAACACCTACTAGTTCTCCGATCACATTCACGGGGAGGAGTCCCAGTATCTCCATAGCATCTCCGCCACCATTGTCGGCAAGGTTATCGAGGCAATCTTCTGTGAGTTCCTTTATGCTTTCACGCATTGATTCAACTCGTTTCGGGGTGAAGGCCCTACTGACGAGACCTCTAAGTCTTGTATGGTCGGGAGGGTCAAGAAAAAGCATTGCTGGAGAAGAGTCACCACTATTTGCGTTGATTTCTTCTCTGTAGGCTTTCACCTCTGGATCTTCTTCTCTAGGAAGAGCTGTACCGCCAGGGCCATCTCGGTCACCTTTACCTAAACGGTTATCTCGGAAGATCGTTCGGCAGTCATCATAACGCGACAGGAAAATAGCTCCCGAGGAGCTTTTAAAGATAGGTGATTCATCTCGAAGCCGTTTATACCAGACGGCTGGGTTCGCTATTCCTTCTTCGGTGAGGAAAAGGTTGAGTAGATATTCATCGCCTTTGCTCTGATTTTCTGCCTTGATTTCGTTTGCCATTTCGCCTCCATTTAAAACGATAGCTAAACCTGCTCATCATCGGTAACTTAATTTCAAACATTCTTTACATTCCGTCGGTTAGCAAAAGAGATACTGATGTTGTTATATGTTGGAGTGAATCACCTCTATGATTCTCATAAATGAAAATCCGTAATAGACATAACAAAATTCCAGCTTCAATACAACACATTATGCGTGGGGTTTTCATGGGAGTTGCGGATGTGGTCCCTGGGGTTTCCGGTGGAACTATTGCTTTATTATTGGGTATTTATGAACGTTTGATCAGGAATGTTCATGACTGTAGCGATGCTTGTCTTTCGTTTTTAAGGAAAGATTTTAAAGAGTCTAAACGGGCTTTCTCTAAGATTGAATGGAGGTTTCTAGCTCCTTTGTTCATGGGTATCTTCGTTTCTTTCGGGATGCTTGCCCAAGTTATTGAAAGGCTTTTGGAAGACTATCCGCGATCAATGGCTGGTTTTTTCTTTGGACTCGTGCTCGCTTCTATCGTTGCCGCAATTTCAATGATAGAGATTTGGAAATTTAACTACTTTCTTTGGATACCAGTCACGACTGTAGTTGCGTTTTTGTTACTCGGTCTGCGCGCTGGCCCTATAGAAGAACCTAGTCTTCTAGTTTTCTTTATCTCTGGGGCGATTGCTATTTGTGCAATGGTTCTTCCTGGAGTTTCTGGGTCTTTCCTGCTGCTAATGATTGGAATGTATGGTTCCTTGATTGACACTATTAATAACCGTTACATGCTTGAGCTTATGGTCTTTGGAGCGGGTTCGATTTTGTCATTGGGTTTATCTGTTCGGGTGCTTAACTGGCTACTGGCAAGGTTCAGAGATCTTCTTCTTGCTTTCCTTATCGGTTTGATGATTGGGAGCCTTCGGGTTATTTGGCCATGGCCAAATGGTGTTGGCGTAGTCAGTGAAAATGAAAATGAAATAATTGAGGGGTCTATTCTGGCTTGGCCTGATTCGTTCGTTGATTTCCTCTGGCCAACTGTTTTTGGAATCACCGGATTTGTGATCGTAATCGGTATTTGGAATTTGGAACGGCGTAAATAATGGTTCACCTTTTGATCAATGCCTTTGCTAGGAAAGGCAAAGGGCATGAAAAAACTGAGATTATTCTCAAGAGGTTCAAGGATCTGGGGGTAGAAATTTCCTTAGTTGAAGGAGAAACACTTACGGAGATTGGAAGAAACCTTAGAAACTTGATTGATGATGGTTTGGAACGATTAGTAGTCGCTGGTGGAGATGGAATAGTTCATTACGCTATTCAAGCTGTTGCCCGATCTGAAACGATTCTGGGAATAATACCTATTGGGACCGGAAATGATTTTTGTAGAGCTTTGGGATACCCAACTGAAATAGAATCAGCAGTAGATGCTGCTCTTGGAGAGGGGCATTTGACTGATTTGCTTCGTGTAGATGGACGTTGGGTTGCATCGGTTGTAACTTTTGGTTTCTCTGGGGATGTCAATACAAAAGCAGAATCCATGCGGTGGCCTAATGGGCCTAGCCGCTATACGTTAGCGACTCTTGCGGTTCTTCCTTCTTTGCGAAGCCGTAATATCATTTTTGAAATCGACGGTGTTCGTCATGAATTAGATTTATGCCTTTCTAATATCGCCAATACGAGCGACTTCGGAGGTGGGATGAAAATCTCTCCTTCCGCAAACCCATTTGATGGGAAAGCTAATATGACCTTTGTTTCTAGAATTAGTCGAATAGAGTTACTGCGTTTTTTCCGAAGGGTTTTTGATGGTTCTCACATGGATCATCCGAAAGTTATAGGTATGGAAGGCAAACGCATTCAAATACTTTCTAATGATCTGGATTTGTGGGCAGATGGTGAATTTATAGGCTCAACTCCTGCAGTAGTTGAATTAATTCCAAAGGCTATTCGCCTTGCTGGCTCTAAAGGTAATCTTTAATCATGGAAATCTCGGGTGATGATTGGGTTATTGAATTGCAAAAAAACATTGGATCTAACCTCTCTCCAAAACCTGGAGTTAATTTCACGACTCAATACGTTATTTTTGATGAATCTGAGGGCAACCAAGAATTCTTTTTTCAATTAGGCGGAAAGGAAGTGCTCGTTTCGCAGGGAAGGTCAGATTCTCCTGATGCCACGTTTTCACTTGATCGTTCAGTTGCTGAATCTATTCGCTTGAAAGAGTTAACTACTGAGGAAGCTTTTCTAAAGGGTCTTCTTCTATTTGAGGGAGATACTAGAAAACTTATTGATATTTTTTCTGAAATTGTGTAAGTTCCGGTGATCTCTGTTGATTAAATTAGACCCAATTCGGAGACTGTTTCTCTTTCCGTAACCAATTCCGCTGATGAAACGTCTATTCTCCCTCGGCTGAAATCGGCAAGTTCAAGGTTTTGAACAATGGAGTAGTCACCATCAACGCAAGTTACTGGGAATGATGAAATGATTCCTTCAGGAATTCCATAGCTTCCATCTGAAGGAACAGCCATTGAAACCCAGTCACCTTCCAGGGTGCCGAGTTCCCAATCTCTGATGTGGTCTATAGCGGCATTGGCTGCAGAAGCAGCAGAAGAAGCTCCTCTTGCTTTGATTATCGCAGCTCCTCTTTGTTGGACGGTCGGAATGAAATCTTTTTCTAACCAAGTTTGGTCATTTATTGTTTCAGCTACTGAGATTCCATTTACTTCGCAATTGAAAAGATCTGGGTATTGAGTGGCGGAATGGTTGCCCCAGATAGTCATTTTCTTAACTGAAGAAACAGGAACTCCGAGTTTAGAAGCGACTTGGCTTTTGGCCCTGTTATGGTCAAGTCGAGTCATGGCTGTAAATTGTCGGGGATTCAGACCTTTAGCTGCTGATTGAGCGATTAACGCATTTGTATTGGCTGGATTTCCGACTACGAGGACTTTAATATTGGGATTTGCGTTTTCTGCCATTGCTTGGCCTTGAGGGCCGAAAATGCCACCGTTTGCTTCAAGGAGATCCGCTCTTTCCATTCCATCTTTTCGAGGCATCGCTCCGACAAGAAGCGCGTAGTCGCTTTCGGTAAATGCGACGTTGGCATCATCTGTTTTAATGACGTTTTGAAGAAGAGGGAAAGCGCAGTCGTCAAGTTCCATATGTACGCCATCCAACGCGCCTAAGGCGGGTGTGATTTCTAATAACCTAAGGATGACCGGTTGGTCAGCTCCAAGCATTTGTCCGCTTGCAATTCGAAATAGTAAGGCGTATCCAATCTGACCTGCAGCGCCTGTTACGGTCACATTAACCGGTTTTTTACTCATAAATCCTCCTGAGTCCTCACGCTGAGATTAGCGAATAGATGGTACCTTTTGGCTAATCCTCCGCTTAGTTGGTCAAATTTCATTCATACGGTTTGTGTGTTGCCTATCCAGCTTTCATGCAAACCTGCGTAAATACCATTTTGTTTTTTGAGCCATTCGTGGTTTCCCGTTTCCACAATATGCCCTTTGTCAAAGACAATTACCGAATCAGCTCTTTCAGCGGTACTTAAACGGTGTGCCACAGATATTGTCGTTCGGCCCTGTGAAAGTTGATCTAGGGCGGTAACAAGTGCGACTTCTGTTTCTGGATCTACAGCGCTCGTAGCTTCATCTAGAATGAGGAGACCGGGGTTGGCTAACTGGGCGCGAGCTAAAGCCACTAACTGTCTTTCTCCTACTGATAGTCGTTCACCTCTGGGTCCTGTCCTCGTGTCAACACCATCGGGGAGTTTCTCTAACCACCAAGTTAGTCCCAGTGATTCAAATGCGTGCATGATCTCATCTTTACTAGATCCGGGTTTGCCAAATAATACGTTGTCGCTGATTGTTTGATCGAAAAGGAACCCGTCCTGAGGAACCATTTGTATGGATTCGTGGCGTGATGTGGCATCAATCTCTTTCAAAGGTATTGAATTTATTTTGATTACCCCCGAAGTGGGATCGGCTAGTCGTGCAAGGAGTTTAACAAATGTG
>JASLWO010000034.1 GCA_030740795.1 Acidimicrobiales bacterium
CGAGGATGATTCTGTCGAGTCTTGGGCGAGAGATTTAGGTGCGAGAATTCTCCGGAGTCCAGAGCCGGGACTGAATGAAGCAGTGACGTTTGGATTCCAATCCTTAAAGGGAAAAGGGGTAGAACGTGTGATGATAACTCATGGCGATTTAGTTCACCCTTCTGGATTACCATCACTTTTCGGAAAAGCCGAGATTGTAATCGTTCCTGATACGAAACTTGATGGAACTAACGTACTAGTTCTTCCCACAACCATTGACTTCCCCTTTAACTATGGCCCTAATTCCTTTGCAAAGCATTTAAAACAAGCTGAACAATCAGGAGTTTCTATTTCTGTTTTGGAAAATTCTAGATTCGCGTTTGACTTAGATGACCCAGATGACCTTCTTGAATTTAACCTTGAAGACGGGTCTGCCGTCTAAGGTAAAGGTGTGCATACTCAAAATCTTTCAACTCCTAAACGAGCGTTAGCTGTTGGAGCTCATCCAGATGATATTGAATTCGGTGCAGGAGCGACATTAGCCAAATGGGCAGCAGGAGGCTGCGAAGTTAGTTTGTTGGTTTGTACAGATGGATCTAAAGGAACTTGGGACTCTTCAGCAAACATTGAGGATCTAATAGCTTCTCGGAAATCTGAACAACTCAAAGCTGCAATGAAGTTGCCGGCTCGAGGAGAAATCCTCTTCCTTGACTGTACCGATGGCGAGCTCGAGGGCACTGATTTGCTTCGTAGCAGAGTAGCTAGAATCGTTCGAGAGTTAAAACCAGAGGTAATCCTTGGACATGACCCTTGGAAACGGTATCGGCTGCACCCTGACCACAGAGTCGCTGGATTTTTGACTTTAGATGCGCTAATCGCAGCTCGGGATCCTTTTTTCTATCCGGAGCAAGATCTTGACCCGCATCGACCTGACGAACTTTTACTCTACGAAGCTGAAGAAATAGACCATTTTGAAGACTGCAGAGGATTTGAAGAGAATAAAATAAATGCACTTCTTTGTCATGTGAGCCAATTCGAGTCAACTATGGGTATAGAAACTAATAACGAACAAGCAGATACGGAGAAGTTCAAAGATCAAATGATTGCCCGTCTTTCTGAAACAGAGTCAGGATTTAAATCTGCAGAGGGATTCAAAAGGATTTCAGACCTCTGACTACAGAACTTTACCTTTCTGCGATGAAAATACCTGAGCGGACTTTTGGTTCAAAATAGGTTGACTTTGGGGGAAGAGTTTTGTTTTTCCTTACAACTGATAGGAGTTGTTTCATATTCACCGGATGTAGCGCAAATGCAACACCTCCTTCTGCAATTGTGGTTGACTCAAGATGGGAAAGACCCACAGTCCCCGGGAGATACTGAAGTCGTCCATCTGAACCTGCTTCGTCCACATTCAAAATCGGACCCAGAATTCGATTTTGAAGGATAGCTGCGTCAAATTCTGAAGGGTGAACCCGAAGTGGTTCTAAAGTGTTCCATTGCCCATCAAGGAACATACTGAATTGACCGTTTGAAATTGGTTCAGGGTCCTCACCACTAGCAAGTGGAGTAATGACAAAGTCATTTGCTGCAATTTGACTAGTAAACATCTGCGACGTGAGCCCATTTAAGTCAACTACATGTCTATGGAATGCTCGGATCTCAAGATCTCCGATTGCGAAAAAAGCTGCCAGCACACGGCTATACCGGGTTGATTTACCTGAACGTAACCAGAGTTCTCTGCTTGCACTCATACGATGGTGTCCATCAATTATAAATGTCTCTTTCTCATGGAATAAGGAAATAAGTTCTTTACTTACGCTGTCAGGGATACGCCATATGGATTGTTCTAAATTATCTTCTCTGCAGAAATCAAGTAACGGCGGGTCGTTAAGTACTTGAGTGATTAACGATTTCACAGTTTCGTCATCCTCATAAGCCAATGCCACTGGGGATGAGTGAATTCCGATTTTTTCAAGATGATTTGCTAGATCATCTGCACGCGCTTGCCTTGTTCTTTCATGTGGAACAATCCGCCCTGCTTCAAAAGCTTCCAGAGATACATCTCCGACGACTGCTATCTGCTCATGACCATTTAGAACAAGTTTATACAGATATAAAGAAGCCTCGGCTTTCTGTGAATACGCCCCCACCTTATAGAGTCTTTCTAACGCCTCGGCATTAGCATCAGTTCGTGTTGACCCGCTATGCCCACTTTTAGCACTTGTGACATGAAGAAATACGTAAGGATCTTGTTCCATCAATTCCTCACGCTCAAACGGTCTCAGAACATCATAAGCGGGCGAAACTACTCGCTCAGCCCATTGGGGTAGAACAATTCTTGTTTCGATTCTTTGTAGAAGGGTATCGTTCACGGCTCAACCCTCATTTCTTTTGTCAAGAAGAGATACTCCGAGAACGTTGTCTAAAGAGACGAGTTGGTCATAAAGATTTGTGGGGATTTCCCCAACAACCTCAATAGTAGAAACAGCAGCTTTCTTGTCAGCGAAAACCTTGTTATTCATGTATTGAACATTTAAATCAGATGCTCGTAATGTAGCTAATACCGATGCCAGAACACCTACTTTGTCAAGGTGTCTCACCCTAACTTGTGATGTCCCATCTCCTGACGGAGATTCATTTACGCAGTTATTGGGATTCCCTTGCTCAAAGCTGCTTATTACGTCAAAAACCCCCTGCGCTATTGCCACACTCGCTTGCGTTGTTGATGCTCCAATATGGTGACTACCTACGACTGATTTATGCCTTGCAAGTTCCGAGTCGAATTTTTTTTCGCCTGCCCCTGGTTCATTTCGGAAAACATCCGTTCCTACACGTAACTTCTTTTCGGTAATTGCATTAATAAGGGCTCGCTCGTCAACTACTTCTCCGCGACTTGTATTAATCAGTATCGCTTCGTCTTTAAAATATGAAAGCAACTCCTCGTTAATCAAAGATTCAGTTTCGCTGTTGTAAGGAACGTGGATAGTAACAATGTCACTTTTTGAAATCAATTCTGGGAGTGTATCTACAAGGCGAACACCGATTTGACGGATCCGTTGTTCAGCTTTACCTGTCCTGTTTTGTTTGCGTTGTCCTAAAACAGTCATTCCAAATGCCCTAGCTCGTTCTGCTACGCAGAGACCTATTTCCCCAAGTCCTACGATTCCGATAGTTTTTCCTAATATCCCATCAGCTTGCGAATAAAGTTTTTTGTTCCATAGTCCATTCCTTAAGTCTTCAACGCCATCGGCGATATGGCGATCAATTGATAAGAGAAGAGCGAATGTGAGTTCTGCGACCGCGACAGCATTTTTCCCAGGGACATTACAAACGTATATCCCTTGCCTCGAAGCAGCCTGTACATCAATCGCGTCTACACCAGCACCCGCCCGGATAATCAATTCAAGAGATTCGGCTGATTCAATGCTCTCTTGGTTGACTTTCGTGCTCCGAACTACAAGAACTTCAACTCCTTCCAAAAATTCATGAAGGTTATCTGATGTGCACTTAGTCCCAACTTCTACTTCATGCCCAACGTCTTCTAACGATTGCTTGGCGGATTCGTGTAAGTTATCTGCAATTAGTATTTTCATTTTTCTCCTAGTCCTGAGCTGATCACCGGCTACTGCGGGCGAAAAGGTCTTTCAACTACGTATCCATTCTAAAAGCTTTGGGGCATTCTTTGCTACTAGATCCTATGATTCGCACTTAGAAGTCTTTGCGGAGATAATGTACTGTCATGAAGATTGGAGAAGGATGAGCGAAGAACGGGAGACATTAGATTGGGGACGTTATGGGACAGCCGCTCGGGAACTAGCGCAAATAGTCGCAGATGATAACTACCAACCTGACATTATCTTGGCGATAGCTCGAGGTGGACTGTTTGTCGCCGGTTCGCTTGGGTATGCGTTGTCAGTGAAAAATCTCTACGTGATGAATGTTGAGTACTACACTGGCGTTGAAGAAAGATTAGATGTTCCAGTAGCGCTCCCCCCGTATTTAGATTCTATTGATCTTAAAAACGCTAGAGTGCTCATCGCCGACGATGTTGCTGATACTGGTGCGACTCTCGCCTACGTGCATGAATTTTGCCAAAGTGAAGTAGCTGACGTTCGAAGCGCTGTCTTGTATGAAAAAAGCCCTTCAATAATTAAATGTGAATATGTGTGGAAAAGGACAGACAACTGGATCAATTTCCCATGGTCTACTGACGAACCTCTAATGCCTCCTGCTGATGGGCGGGCAATAATCCTTGACGCCTAAACTCATGAGTCGCACGTAGTACTCAATTTGGTCGTTCCCTAGATTTCATCCACTCGCTACCCTTAGTACTTATGGAATTTCATATTGCTTCATCGACAGAGGAAATCTGTAGCTTGCTAGCGGAGGACCCTACGAGGGAAATCTTGGCTGGGGGCACTGACTTTATGGTGGAAGTGAATTTCCGTCAAAAAGATCCGTCTGCGGTAATAGCAATTGATAGAGTCCCTGAACTTAAACAATGGAGACATGATGGAGATGCTGTTTCCATTGGTTCTTGTGTTACTTATCGCGAAATCGAGAGAGGTCCGTTGTCAACCATCGTGCCAGCGTTAGCTCAGTCTGCTCGGACAGTGGGCTCTCCTCAGATAAGAAATATTGCGACTATCGGTGGGAACTTGGGTACCGCTTCGCCCGCTGGGGATATGATTCCTGTCTTGCTTGCTTTAGATGCGAGAGTGACGATTCGAAGTATTAACGGGAGTAGAGATGTTGCTATAGACGACCTAATCACTGGTGTGAAAGAAACTTCTTTGGCTGACAATGAATTCATAGAGGTAATTAAGGTTCCTATTCTTAAAGGGCCTCAGGAGTTCTTAAAGGTAG
This sequence comes from Acidimicrobiales bacterium, assembly GCA_030740795.1. Taxonomy (GTDB): domain Bacteria; phylum Actinomycetota; class Acidimicrobiia; order Acidimicrobiales; family UBA8592; genus UBA8592. Next base: position 4,846 of record JASLWO010000034.1, read on the forward strand.
GCCCTCGGAATGCCATGGTGATTTCTATTGCTTCTCTTGCTATGGTTACCGATCCGGAACAAACAACGGTTGCAATTGCCTTAGGGTCTGTCACCGCAGCACCTTCAAGAGCCCGTGAAGCTGAAGAGTACATTCAGGGTTTCCTTGATTGGGACGCAATGACTGTTAGCTCTTCAGCTCTTCCTGATTTCCGGAGGCTGGTTGCCGAGGCTAGTAGCCCAATTAATGATCACAGGAGTTCTGCCGCCTACCGTACGCATGCTGTAGGAGTTTTAGGGCAAAGAGCTCTTCTTCGTATCTTTGAATCGAGAGATGATGGATAAAGATAAGCGCTCAACCGGATACAGTCTTTCAGTAAATGATACTTCACATGAGATATCTAAGTCATGGCTTGGTGAAAGTCTGCTGTATGTTTTGCGTGAGAAATTAGGGCTTTATGGTTCCAAAAATGCATGTGAGCAAGGAGAATGCGGATCTTGTTCTGTATTAATGGATGGGGTCCTTGTCTGTTCTTGTCTAGTGCTTGCGGCGAACGCAACTGGGCGCGATATTAAAACTATTGAATCAATTTCTGACGATGACTCGTTGACGGATGTCCAAAAGGCCTTTGTTGATGCTGGCGCTATTCAATGTGGTTTTTGCACACCAGGACTGCTTATAACAATTCATGATTTCTTGGAAACGAACCCCGAACCTAATGTTCTGGAGATCCGCGAAGCAATATCTGGGAATCTCTGTCGTTGTACTGGATATGGAAGGATCGTTGAGGCTGTCCAGATCGTATCCAAACAAAAATCAGTTGGGCAGGGGGGGTCTGATGACAGTAGTTAAAGAGACTGTTGGGATAAGACAATCAGGGATTGGGGTCTCTGCGGTCAGACCCGATGCTCAAGAGAAGGTTAAAGGAGATTTTATTTTCTCAAGTGATCTCAGCTCTGAAGGTATGCTTTGGGGGCAAACTCTTCGTTCTCCTCATGCTTCGGCAAAGATTTTAAGCATTGACATCTCTGATGCTCTCTCTATTTCAGGCGTTCATGCGGTCCTAACGGCAGATGACGTACCTGGTGAAAATATTTTCGGTTTAGAACGCGCAGATCAACCAGTTTTAGCTGATGATTTTATTCGATATGCGGGAGAACCAGTTGCTATTGTCGCCGCAGACCACCCTGAAGTCGCTCGAAAAGCTGCTGATGCTATAAGGGTTGAATATGAAATTTTTTCCCCATTGGTTGATAGCTACGCTGCTATTACAGCCGAAGCTATTCATCCTGAAGGGAATGTGATAAGGCACTTAAATATTCTCCATGGTGACACTGAAGTAGTTGGTGATGTCGTTGTTGAAGGGGAATATGAGGTTGGCATGCAGGACCAAGCTTTCATGGGTACTGAGTCTGGTATGGCTATCCCATCCCCTGATGGCAGTATTAATCTTCAAATCTCTACTCAATGGCTTCATTCGGATCAGGAACAGGTTGCAACGGCTCTGAATATGCCCATGGAGATGGTTCGGGTAACTCTAGCCGGAGTAGGTGGGGCGTTTGGAGGGCGAGAAGATGTGAGCATGCATGTACACCTATGCATGCTGGCCCTTCATACGGGAAAACCTGTAAAGATGATTTATGACCGAAATGAATCTTTCTTGGGTCATGTTCATAGGCACCCAGCGAGAATCTGGTACAGGCATCATGCGAGTTCTGAGGGTCTCCTTGTCAAAGTGGAAGCAAAAGTGATCCTAGATGGGGGTGCATATGCATCTACGACTTCTGCTGTTCTAGCCAACGCGTGCTGTTTTTCTATCGGATCTTATAGCGTCCCAAATGCATCTGTTGAAGGGTGGGGTGTCCGTACGAATAATCCCCCTTGTGGGGCTATGCGTGGTTTCGGAAATGTACAAACGTGCTTCGGTGTTGAAGCTCAGATGGATAAGTTAGCCAAAGAATTGAGTCTCGACCCGGTTGAATTTCGTTTAGCTAATGCTTTGAAGTCAGGTGACACGATCATCACTGGTCAGAAAATAACTGGAACTGCTCCAGTTCGTGAGGTGTTAATGTCTCTTGCGAATCATCCTCTTCCAGAGCCTCCAAGCGACAATATTCTCGAACGTCCGGGTGGGACGGGACGGACGACAGACGGAAGTCACGTGAAACGAGGAGTTGGGTTTGCTGCTTCAATAAAAAATCTGATGTTTTCGGAAGGGTTTGATGATTTCTCGGAAGCTCGATGCATCGTTAATGACGGATTTATCGCAATCCAAACGGCTTGTGTTGAGGTAGGTCAAGGTTTTGTTACTCTTGTCCATCAAATCGTTCAGGAAATTCTTGGAATTGAAAAAGTTGATATTCTTCCTGCTGATACCTCAATCGGTTCAGCTGGGTCAACATCAGCTAGCCGTCAAAGCTGGATGTCGGGTGGTGCTGTTATGAAAGCATGCGAAGCAGTCGTGGATTCTCTTATTTCTGACCTCTCAAATGAACAAGGAATCACGTTTGAAAGAATTGGTACTGTTCTTGTAGCACCGGATGGTTCAGCATCTATTCCGGTAACCGATGCTCTCCAAGGGAGAAATTATGATGAAACTGTCGTTCATCGACATGCACCTACAGTGCCCCTTGACAAAAATGGCCAAGGTGATGCTCATGTGTCATTTGCGTTCGCTGCGCACCGCGCAGTCGTTGATGTTGACGAGGAATTGGGTCTTGTGAGAGTCGTAGAGATAGCAACATCTCAAGACGTTGGGCGAGTCTTAAATCCTATTCAGGCAAGAGGTCAAATTGAGGGTGGGATTACACAAGGGCTGGGATTAGCGATACTTGAAGAAATTGTTCTAGTAGATGGAAAGATCCAAAACGCTAACTTCACTGATTATTTACTACCGACGGCAATGGATACTCCAACAATTGAAATAGCGGCTCTCATAGAAGAACCGGAGCCTAACGCTCCATTTGGCGCCAAAGGGATTGGTGAACCTCCAGTTATTTCATCTACTCCTGCGGTTGTCGCAGCTATCCGAGATGCCACAGGTTTAGATCTTAATCGGGTTCCTATTCGTCCCGAAGACATCGCCTTAGGTTGAACCTTGTTTTTGAAACTATTAGCGACTTGCAAGTGAATATAGCGTTAGAAATGTAGAATTTTATGGTGGATACGCTTCAAATTAATAGTGGACGCCTGTGGGGACGCATTGATGAACTCGCACAGGTCGGTGCAATCGCTGATACGGGTGGCTGTTCACGCTTAGCCTTAACTGATGAAGATAGAGATGGACGGAACCTTGTACTCACCTGGATGGAAGACCTCGGCATGGAGATTGCCATTGATGGTGTCGGGAACGTAGTAGGTACTTGGTTTGGGGATGACACTGACAGGTCACTCCCATCAGTTATGACGGGAAGTCATATCGATACGGTTCGAACTGGTGGGAGATTTGATGGAAATCTTGGAGTCCTTGCAGGTTTAGAAGTTGTGGAAACATTGGCTGAAAACGAAATTTCTCCTTTGCACCCTATTGCTGTTGGGTTCTTTACGGGCGAAGAAGGCGCTAGGTTCGCCCCAGACATGCTTGGCAGCCTTGTTTATGTAGGTGGAATGAGCCTTGAAAGCGCGCTTGATATAGAAGGTATCGATGGGAAACGATTAGGTGATGAGTTGGAACGTATAGGTTTTAGGGGTGTGACCCCGTGCCCTGGTCCAATTCCAAAAGCATTTATTGAACTCCACATTGAACAGGGGCCTATTCTTGAAGCAGCTAACACCTCGATCGGGGCTGTAGACAGTGTTCAAGGAATTAGTTGGACGGAACTCGCTATTGAAGGTCAATCAAATCATGCCGGAACAACGCCGATGCACATGCGTCACGATGCTGGCTTCGCAGCTGCTCAAATCGCTGCCTTCGTCCGACAGGTAGCTTTAGAAATCGGGGGAAATCAAGTCGGAACCGTGGGGAAAGTAGATCTACATCCAAATCTTGTCAATGTGGTTGCTTCCAGAGCTGTGATGACCGTTGATCTTCGAAACACTGATGAGGCCCTGCTTCAGAAAGCGGAAAGTCGACTACGCGAATTCTGTGTTGCCTTATCCGAGAGTGAGAACGTGGAGATAAAAAGCAAGGTCTTAGCTCGATTTGAACCCGTTTCCTTTTCCGACGAGCTAGTAGATAGCGTGGTAAAAGTATCAAAATCATTGGGGCTTTCAGTTCAGCAGATGACATCAGGGGCAGGTCATGATGCTCAAATGTTCGCTCGGATATGCCCGACAGCGATGATCTTCGTTCCTAGCAAAGATGGGCTCTCACACAACCCTGCTGAATACACGAGTCAAGGACAGATTAACGATGGGGCGAATGTTCTCCTTCAAGTTCTTCTCCAATTAGCAAAGGAGCAGAGTGGATAACAGAAATTTACGAATAGCGGCAGCGCAACTTGGGCCGATCAATCGAAATGAAACACGATCCGAAGTTGTTGAAAGGCTTCTGGAACTTCTTCGGAAAGCTCATAATAAACAAGTGCAACTTATCGTCTATCCGGAACTTGCGTTGACTACTTTTTTCCCTCGTTGGTTTGTTGAAGAGGAAGAAGATCTTTCTTTAGATGATTTCTACGAAAAAGAGATGCCGGGCAAAGAAACAAAAAAATTATTTGACGCAGCAAAGGACTATGGGATTGGTTTCTGTCTTGGTTACGCAGAACTTACTGAGCTTGGGGAACGTTTCAATACGCAAATCTTGGTTGACTCTGATGGGTTAACTGTTGGAAAATATAGAAAAGTCCACCTTCCCGGCCATGAAGAACACGAACCGTGGAGAGCGTTCCAACATTTAGAAAGAAGATATTTTCAAGCTGGTGAATCATTCCCAACATGGCAAGCTTTTGGAGGTGTAGTGGGAATGGCAATCTGCAACGATCGGAGATGGTCAGAAACTTATAGGTGCCTAGCTTTGGGAGGTGCTGAATTAATTCTTATCGGATATAACACACCTATCCACTATGCTCCTGATCCGACGCAAGATGAGCATGCCTCTTTCCATAATCACTTAGTAATGCAGGCTGGAGCGTATCAAAATGGGTGTTTCGTTGTAGGAGTCGCAAAAGGAGGAGTTGAGGAAGGAGTTGAATCTCTTTCTGACTCATGCATTATCGCCCCTAGCGGTGAAATCATTGCACTTTCTAGTACAGATGACGATGAGCTAATTGTTGCTGATATTGACTTGAACTTATGTAGAAATTACAAAGACACACTCTTTGATTTCGACCGCTACCGGAAACCTGGAAGTTATGGGCGGATCACAAACCAAAGTGGGGCTATTCTTCCGGAAGAGACATGACTACTTTTAATTTGAATGGAAAGAAAGCCGAGGTTGTTGGAGAACATGCCCACCTCCTAGGGGCTTTACGAGATGAACTTGGTATTCTTTCAGCTAAAGATGGCTGTTCGCCATCAGGACAGTGTGGATGCTGCACAGTGATTATGAACGGGAAAGCGAGAATCTCTTGCCAGCTTTCTGTTGAACGAGCTGATGGCGCGACCATACAAACGTTGGAAGGAATTGATCCTGAAGAGATTGACCGAATGGGTCAAGCATTCGCTGCCTGTGGAGCGCTCCAGTGCGGGTTTTGCACGCCTGGAATTATGGTTAGGACGAAAGTATTAGTTGATAAAAAGGGGGAAAAATTAGAACGAGAATACGCTGCTCGGCACCTTGGAGCGCACCTATGTCGTTGTACTGGCTATATCAAAATACTTGATGCTGTTGAAGCTCTCGCTAAATGTGACATACCTGAGTTGGGAGAAGGAATAGGTATTGGTAGCAGGCAAATAAAGTATGAGGCTGAAGATCTTGCTGTAGGCAGAAGACCATTTATTGATGATCTTGAAGTTGAGGGGCTTCTCCACGGAGCTTTTAAACTTAGCGATCATGCTCGAGCTGAAATTATCTCTATTGATGTTTCGAAAGCTGAAGCGTGTAATGGTGTGGTTCGGGTAATTACTGCTGCTGATGTCCCAGGAGAGCTGAAAGTTGGGCTTATCCATAAAGATTGGCCTGTCTTTATACCTGTAGGAGGGAGAACCAGTTACCTAGGGGACGTAATTGCTATGGTCGTTGCCGAGACTCGAGAAATTGCCCGGTTGGCTGCTGCGCTAATTGAGATTAATTACAACGAGCTTCCTCCCATAACTAACGCTATTGAAGCTATTAGTTCACAGGAGAATGCTGTTTGGGGTTTAGATGGGAACATTCTCTCAACTTCGACATATCAACGTGGAGACGTTGACGCAGCGTGGGAAAAGTGTGCCCATATCGTTAGCGAAACTTTTCAAACGCAAAGAGTTGAGCATGCCTTCCTTGAGCCAGAATCAACTTTGGCAACATTTGATACCGAAGAAAAACTCTTTATCTATAGTGGCGGACAAGGGATATGGGATGACAGAAATGACATCGCTAGAGTCCTTGGGATAAGTCAGACAGAATTGACTGTTGAGCTTGTATCTAATGGCGGAGCTTTCGGTGGCAAAGAAGATATGTCTAACCAAGCGCAAACAGCGTTAGCTGCATGGCTTTTGCAGAAGCCAGTAAAGACAACTCTTAGTCGTGAGGAATCATTTTTGATGCACACTAAAAGGCATCCGATTCGCTTGGAATACAAGGTAGGTTGCGATGAGGAAGGTCGACTTAAAGCTCTTTCCGTACAGATGGTGGGTGACTCTGGTCCTTATGCGTCTGTCGGGATGAAAGTCCTTGAACGAGCGGCGGGGCATGCCAGCGGGCCATATGTGATACCCAATATTGAGGTTGAAGCAGTGGCAGCGCGTACAAACAACTCAGTCTGTGGTGCATTCAGAGGGTTTGGTGCTAACCAAGCTCAATTCGCAATGGAAGGTGTTATAGATCGCCTTGCTGAAAAAGTCGGAATTAGTGGTTGGGAAATACGTAATAGGAACGTTATAACTTCAGGATCTACATGGGGCCCAGGCCAGATAATGGATGATGGAGCGCTGGGAGCTAGGGCTTGTTTAGAAGCTGTTAAGCCTGCATACGACCAAGCGATTTTTGATGGGAAAGCGGTAGGCGTTGGTCTGGGTTTGAAAAACTCTGGTTTAGGGAATGGTTTCAAAGAGGTAGCTAAAGCCGTGATCCATTTTACTGAAGATGGTCGTGTTCAAGTCCGTCATTGCTGGACAGAAATGGGACAGGGAGTTCATACCGTTGCCCTGCAAGTAGCTGCGGAAGAGCTCGGAGTCCCAGCTGACGTTATTGATGTTTTGGTTGATACTTCTCGTGAATTAGGCGCTGGACAGACAACTGGAAGTCGTGGAACGCTTATGGGAGCAGGTGCTGTCCGAGATGCTTGCTTGAAAGCACTCCAAGGAGGACGAAAAATTGGTATTGATTATGAGGGTGAATACAGGGTTGATTGGACAAATTCTCTAGCTGAGAATGTAGCGAACCCGATAATCCATTCTACTTTTGGCTATGCGGCTCAACTTGTGATTATCGACCCTGAGTCAGGAAAAATTGAGCGCGTAGTTGCAGCTCATGATGTTGGGAAAGCGGTGAACCCCCTGTTATGTGAAGGACAAATTGAAGGTGCGGTCCATATGGGTTTGGGATATGCATTAACTGAAGGGTTTCCTTGCGATGAAGTTGGGCGACCTAAAAATCTGACGTTGAAAAGTCTAAGCATCATCCGCCCTAAGGATATGCCAGATGTTGATGTAATCCTTGTTGAATCTCCGGAACCGAACTCACCTTATGGGATAAAAGGAGTTGGAGAGATTGGCCTCGTCCCTACTGCGGGTGCTGTGGCTGCAGCACTCCAAGCCCATGATGGCATGTGGCGTAACGAGCTGCCTATGGAAAATATTTCTAATCGTGAGCGGGCTGAAGCATGGAACTAAAAGCTAACCAAACACATGGACTTGTTTGCGCTCACCATCACCTCTATTCATCGCTTGCTCGAGGAATGCCCAGCCCAGTCCAAACACCTACTTCTTTCCATGAAATTTTACAGTCTGTCTGGTGGAAACTAGACAGGGCTCTTGACCTTGACATTATTGAATGGTCGGCAAAATTGGGAGCTTTAGAAGCATTGCGGAGCGGGACTACATGCATCATTGACCACCACGAGTCACCCAATGCCATCGAAGGCTCACTAGCTACTATTTCCGAGGCTTGCGCATCTGTTGGGGTTCGCGTTAACACCTGTTATGGCGTGACGGACCGGAATCGTGAAGGTTCAGAGAAAGCGACGGAAATGACCGAAGATGCAAAGCGTGGTTTGGAGGAAAATCATCGCTTTATCAATGAAGGAGGGCGCGGGATGATCGGCATCCATGCAGCGTTTACTTGTTCTGATGAGACTTTAGAGGCAGCTGCGGGGCTGGCATCTGATCTGAATGTAGGAGTGCATGTCCATGTTGCGGAGGGGGAAATAGACGCATCCGCTACAGGTAGGTTGAGAGCGTTCTCAAAGAATAATTGGCTTTTAATCCATGGAGTTAAACTTGAAGATGACCATGGCCTAAATGGAACAATTATTCATAACCCAAGGTCGAACATGAATAATTCTGTTGGTTACGCTGAACCACTTAGATTCTCCAACCCCGTTGGTTTGGGAACAGATGGGATTGGCGCAGATATGGTTGATGAATTCCGTGTGGCGTATGTCCGATTACGTGAAAACCATATTGATGAATCACCTGAAAAGGTCTGGGAAATGCTCGAAGTTAACAAATCTTTGTTTCCTGAGTGCATTAATGACGTTGTTACTTGGACATACCATAAAATGGATCCATGGCATTTGGCGTTCACAACTGGAGTGAGACCAGTAAATATTCAAATTGATGGGGAACAGGTGATGAGAAACGGAGAATTTACGCAAATAGACGCTGTTGAAATTGAGGCGAAAGCCGCTGAGGCATCTCTTCGTTTATTCAAAAAGATTGCAGAGTCAGCATGACTCAAGAAGTAGGTATTTACCTTCAAGACGCCCATTCGATTCAAGAAGCAATCGGTTTCGCTCAGTCAGCAGAAAAGAATGGATTTGATTCTGTTTGGCAGGCTGACTCTAGGTTGGTTCGGGAATGCTGCGTTCCTATGGCGGCATTCGCTACGAGCACAGAGAAAGTAAAGATTGGTAGTGGGGTAATTGATTGTTGGACGCGTAATCCAGCACGAATAGCTTCAACATTTTCTACTCTTGATGATTTAGCCCCGGGGAGGATAATTCTTGGGATTGGTGCATGGTGGGATCCACTTGCTTCAAAGGTAGGTGTGGAGAGAAAACGTCCTCTTATGGTTATGCGTGAAGTTGTTGAGTCAGTTCGCGCTCTTCTGCAATGTGATGGTCCGGTAACCTACGAGGGAGATTATGTGAATCTTGATGGCGTTGAACTTGATTATATCCATCAGGAGAGAGTCGCTAAAGATGTTCCAATCTATATAGGTGCAACGGGAATGAAGATGATGGAACTCACAGGAAAGATAGCTGACGGTGTAGTTCTTAACTACATGGTTGAACCTAAATATAACTTGCGAGCAATGGAAGCATTAGAAAAGGGCGCGGCATCCGTTGGTAAAGACCTAGAAGGAATAGATCGCCCTCAGCTTATTGTTTGTTCAATTGATGAAGATCGTCAAGCAGCGTTAGATGGTGCTCGGCTCTTACTGACTCAGTACCTAGGGCAACAACCCCATATCATGGCTGCTAGTGGAGTAACAGATGAGCTTCTTAACGAAATACATCAAGTACTTACTTGGCCTGCCACGAATGAAGAGGTCCTCGCTGCATCAAAACTTGTACCAGATGATGTCGTCCAAAGGTGTACAGCTTCCGGCACTCCTGAAGAAGCTAAAGCAAAAGTTCTTGAATACATTGATGCGGGTTGCACTTCCCCTATCCTTTACCCGCTTGGACCTGATGTGCAGTTGATGATTGACACGTTTTCTAATTGGAATCCTTAGAAATTCTATAGCGCTTTAGCGGTTAAGTTAATGCTAGGGTATCTTCCAATTATGGACTATAAAGATAGAGATTTAAGCAGATTAGACAGTGTAGGACTTGCAGAAGCGATTGGGTCTGGGCAGATTTCAGCAGTTGAAGCCGTCCAAGCCTCAATCAACCGTATTGAAGCAATGGATGGTGATTTAAATGCTGTTGTTACGAGAAGATTCGAACGAGCTTTAGAAGACGCAGTTGGTGATATCCCCGATGGCCCTTTCAGAGGTGTCCCATTTCTCCTAAAAGATCTATGGACATGCAGCGCAGATGAGCCGATGCATCTTGGGAATAAAGCGCTGAAAGATATAAATTACATAAGTCCAATTGAGTCTGATTTGGCTCGAAGGTACCGTGAAGCGGGCTTTATCGTAATAGGCCGAACTAACACTCCAGAGTTTGGCCTAGTTGGAACTACCGAACCTGAATCCTACGGGCCTTCTCGGAACCCTTGGAACACTGATTATGGCACAGGGGGCTCTAGTGGCGGAGCTGCAGCAGCTGTGGCCTCAGGCATGGTACCTTCTGCGAATGCTAGTGACGGAGGCGGTAGTATCCGGATCCCTGCAGCCATGTGCGGGCTTGTTGGTTTAAAACCCAGCCGTGGTCGTGTGCCGATGGGCCCACTTCAAGAAGAGTGGGGACTTTCTATCCAGCATGTCGTGTCACATTCTATACGTGACGCTGCAGCAATTCTTGATGCTACTGCGCTGCCTACGCTAGGAGATGGGGTTGTCGCTCCAACCTATGGACAACCATACATTGACCGGATAGGCGCTGATCCAGGAAAACTACGAATAGGGCTTTGGAAGGAATCTCCAAGAGATGACCTTGAACTCCATGACGACTGTCGACAGTTAACACAGGAAACAGCCGAACTTTTAGAAAGCCTCGGTCATCACGTAGATGAGACGCACCCCCCTGCTTTAGATGATCCGGGAATTGGCGGTAGATTCAGTGCGATATGGATGGCTGGAGCAAATTTAACGTTACAGAACGTTGGAAAAATACTTGGCAGAGACGTAACGATTGATGATGTTGAAATTGGGACCTGGCTTATGGCCCAACACGGTTCAACGACTACCGGCTTGGAGGTAATGCAAGCTCAAACGGCTATGGGAGCTATGAGACGTGCTACTTTGCAATGGTGGGAGCAAGGCTGGGATCTTCTTTTAACACCTACAACGCTTCAACCAGCTCCACGTATAGGAGATTTAACATCAACTGCTGATGACCCTATGAGAAATTCAATGCGTTCAATACCTTACGCTGCATACACCTCTTTTTTCAATGCAACCGGACAACCTGCTATTTCTCTTCCGACTGGATTCACAGCGGATGGTTTACCAATTGGGATTCAATTAGTAGCCGCTTATGGGCGAGAAGATATATTATTACAAATCGGCGCTCAACTTGAAGCTGAAATTAATTGGGGAGAAAGGCGCGCCCCTATCCATGCCTAGTAAAATTTGTATGGAAATCCCTAGATTCAACAGGGGTGTTTCGGGAAATAAAGTAGCTGATGCTCTCCGTTCTGCTGGGTGCGCTGTAATTGAATGCCTTGCCAGTGAGGAACTTATTGAGCGGGTATCTGAGGAAATGGAACCATTCATTGAAGCAACTGCTTTCGGTCCTGATTCGTTTACCGGTTCTAACACTCGAAGGACAGGTTCTTTGATAGCGCGATCGTTATCCTCTCACGCACTCGCAGCCCACCCTATTGTCGTTGAAGCAGCAACATCGATTCTTTGCGAAAAAGCCACCTCCATGCAACTCCATTTGACTCAGGTCATTGACCTTGGATCTGGTGCAGAAGCACAAACTGTTCATCGCGATCAATGGGCGTGGGATTTTTTTCCATTTGCTGAGGGATGGGAAGTGGAAGTCTCAACAATGTGGGCGCTCACCGATTTCACTGAGAGAAACGGGGCGACGAGAATTATCCCTGGGAGCCATAAATGGGATGATAGATTGAAGCTTTCCTACGACGAAACAATTCCTGCTGAAATGCCACGTGGGTCAATTCTATTGTGGCTTGGCAGCACTTATCACGGTGGAGGCAGGAATGAGACCGATACTCGACGAACGGGATTGAATTTCGATTACTCAGCGAGTTTCCTCCGTCAGGAAGAGAACCAGTATCTTGCATGCCCCCCAGAGGTAGCAGCAACGCTTAACCCAGACCTCGCAAAGCTCATTGGTTATACCAGAGGTTCGTACGCACTGGGTTACTATGGAGACTTACAAGACCCTATGGAAGCTCTCAAGATAGATAAGTAAAGTTTCCCGATGCGGCTTTCTTCATACGATCGAGACTTGTGGGCGTTAGCGGTCCCTGCCTTGGGAGCACTCATTGCCGAACCTTTGTATGTTCTCGCAGATACAGCAATAGTTGGGCATCTTGGCACGACTCCTCTCGGCGGATTAGCCATTTCCTCTTCTGCCCTACTGATGATCTACGGATTATGTTTCTTCCTCGCATACGGGACTACAGCAACTGTTGCTAGATTAACTGGTGCTAAAGAGGACAGAAAGGCAGCGACTCAGTCTGTGCAAAGCCTTTGGCTTGCAGCCATTCTCGGAATTTGCTTAGCAATCGCAGGTTACTGTTCTGCTTCTCCCCTACTACAGGCTATGGGTGCTCGCGGAGAGATCCTCATACAAGCACGTATATATCTTCGGGTCAGTATGTATGGAGTTCCTGCAATGTTGATCATGATAGCTGGCGTAGGTTACTTGCGCGGATTGAAGGACACTGTGCGACCTCTATGGGTTTCAGTTGGGACAGCTATCTTAAATCTAGTCCTTGAATCAATCCTAGTGTATGGATTTGGTCTAGAGATCGGAGCATCAGCCGCATCTACAGTTGTAGCCCAGTGGGTGGGAGCTTTGATCTATCTAATTTGGATTCGGCACGCAATCCAGCCATACAAGATTAAATTGACCCCTAATTCACAGATTTTGGTTCAGCTACTCCGAATCTCTGGCGGACTCTTTGTCCGAAATATGGCTCTGACTGGAACATTTTTAATTGCGACTTCAGTAGCTGCTCGCGTGGGCGATATTGATATAGCAGCCCATCAGGTGGCATTTCAAGTTTGGTTTGTCCTCGCCATGACAATGGATGCCATGGCTATTGCCGCTCAGGCACTCATTGGAAATTTGCTTGGGGCAGGTAAAGCGCAAGAGGCTCACAGGGTTGGGCAACGCACAATATTTTGGTCGATCTCAATAGGTATTATCTCAGGATGTGTAGTTGCTATCTGTCGCTTGCCATTAGCGGAGATATTTTCCGGAGATACGGCTGTAGTTAACTTGTCAGGATTCTTGATTCTCCATGTAGCTTTAATGGCCCCTCTTTCAGGTATAGCATTTGCCTTAGATGGTGTTCTGATAGGGGCAGGCGATCAAGGTTTTATCGCTAAAGCTATGTCTGTGTCAGCAGTCATAACAATTACCTTAATGGTCCTGACACGGATTGCAGATCTTGGAATTGGTTGGCTATGGGGAGCTATCTGGATATTTATGGGACTGCGTTCAAGTCTCCTAGGTTTCCGATTCATGAGTGGCCGTTGGAAAATCCTCGGCAGCGTTTATGATTACTAGCTGACAAAACTCCTCAAGTTATCTTAGAAACTTCCCATATAACTACCTATGAGTAGGGAAATTTAACTGATTTAGCCGATCATGCATTTATCGCCGAATGATCATTCACCTGTGAAAAGTTCCAATTTGAGAAGGTTCCGATAGCGTTATATTCGTGTCACGTACTGTTTTGCGGGGAGCTCGTTATCCCGGAGATATCGCATTTTCTAATGGGAAGATAACTGCCGTAGGTGCCATTGAACCTGTTATTGACGATATTGTCATACATCTAGACGGTGATATTCTTACTCCAGGATTAATTAACACGCATCATCATCTTTACCAATGGATGACTCGTGGCTTAGCTACAGGGTGCAACCTTTTTGAATGGCTTAAGACTCTATATCCTGTGTGGGGAAGGATGAGTAGTGAGGATGTTCATGCTGCAGCACTTGTTGGGCTTGGGGAATTAGCTCTCAGCGGTTGCACCACGGCTTTTGATCACCATTATGTCGTCCCGAATGGCGATGATTCTGTCTTTGATGTAATTGTTGATGCTGCTCAAACAGTAGGGATCCGGTTATTCCTCAGTCGAGGATCTATGGATCTTGGAGAATCCAAAGGAGGGTTACCTCCAGATCATCTAGTTGAGGACCGTGAAACGATTTTGACTTCAACGGAAAGAATCATAACGGAATTCCATGATGGGGAGATGGTGCACGTCGTCGTTGCTCCTTGTAGTCCATTTTCTGTTACCTCAGGTTTAATGTTGGATTCGGCAACTCTCGCTAGGAAACATGGTCTACGGTTGCACACGCATTTGTGTGAGACGCTAGATGAGCAGGAACATTGCATTGAACGTTTTGGAAAGCGACCGGTGGAACAGCTCCTTGACTGGGGTTGGACCGGCGATGATGTTTGGTTTGCTCATGGAATCCATTTCTCTACTGAAGAGATCCATCTTCTTGGTCGCGAAGGAATCGGTGTTGCTCATTGTCCCTCATCTAATGCGAGGCTTGCAGCTGGAATGTGCCCTGTCGTTGACCTGCGAAATGCTCAAGTTCCAGTCGGATTAGGTGTTGATGGTGTAGCTAGTAACGAAGTTGGAGGACTCTTCCCTGAACTGCGACAAGCACTGTATACCGCTCGGATTCGCGAAGGTCGACCAAATGCGCTTATGCCGGAAGATGTATTGGAACTTGGGACTATTGGTGGTGCCAAATGCCTTGGTTTAGATCAATTCGGTTCTTTTGAAATTGGGGCACCAGCGGATTTCGCTGTCTGGGACGCAAACGATCTTGCTGGAGTAGAAGATCCAATTGCTGGTTTAATTCTTGGACCGGATAGACAGGTTCGCGAACTATTTGTCGCTGGTGAGCGACGAATCTTAAATGGAGAATTAGTTGGATTTGACCTACGCGAAGCACACAGAAACCTTGCGATTCGCTCGCAACGCCTATGGAATTAAAACCATGAACTCCCAGATTATGCATGTTTACGCACTGTATTGCGAAGAATCTATTGAAGAAGGCGCTAATCTCAGACTATGAGCGGTATGTACGAAGACTTAAAAGGTCCAGAAATCCCCGAAGTCCTAAATGAAAAATCTATTCTTCTGTTACCTATCGGGGCCATTGAACAGCACGGGCCCCATCTCCCGCTTTCTGTTGATCATGTCATTGCAGATGAAACTGCCCGCGCTGTTGTCGAAGCGTGCGGAGAGGAAGTAGATATTTGGATGCTCCCCACACTTTCCATTTCTAAATCCAATGAACATGAATGGTCTACGGGAACGATCTCACTAGGGTACAAAACATTGATGGCTGTCCTAGAAGATATTGGGAGGTCCGTATCTGCAACTCCTGCCAAAAAGTTGGTGCTTCTTAATGGGCACGGGGGTAATACCACTATGCTCTCTACGGCATTAAGGGAACTACGTTTGAAATACTCCCTGCAAACGTTCTTAATGCACCCATCTCTACCCCCAGCCTACGGTGGCGAATCCAATCTAGATGAACTTGGCATGGGAATACATGGTGGAAGAGATGAAACATCTGTCTTCATGTTTCTACGACCTGAACATGTCAATCTCGAAAAAGCAGAGCGTAGAATCCCTGAAGGACTGTCCGAGAATACTCATGTGAAATTTGGGGGATCAGTCTCGTTTGGCTGGCTTTCCAATGACTTTCATGAAGATGGATACATAGGCGACCCGACAGGTGCTTCAAGCGAACTGGGAGAAAAACTATTCCGTGCTGCTGTTGCGTCACTTAGCGAAGCTATGGAAGAAATTAGAGATTTCTCCTTTGGAAGGTAAGACATGGCAATAAAGCTCATCACAGGTGGAACAGTCGTAAATGCAACCCACTGCTCTAAATCTGAAGTGCTGATAGAGGGAGAGAAGATAATTGCCCTTATAGACCCTAATAGCGGACTCTTGGATGTAGCCGACGCGTGGGACTACGAATTAATTGATGCAACAGGGAAATACGTTATCCCCGGAGGCGTAGATGCACATGTGCACCTTCAACTCCCGATGACGCCGGAAGCGACATCAAGTGACACATTTGAAAGCGGTACCCAAGCAGCTGCATGGGGCGGAACCACAACCATTATTGATTTCGCAGGGCAAATAAAAGGAACTGCCGTACCCGAAGCCCTTGAGTCCCGTCTTGAAGAGGCAGAGGGGCAATGCGCTATTGACTATTCTCTCCATCTTTCTATCGGTGACGTCAACAAACAGTCGCTTATTGATATTTCCGGATTGGTTGAATCTGGGGTCACGAGTTACAAGTTATTTATGGCTTACCCTGATGCTTGGTATTCCGATGATGGGCAAATACTTCAGGTAATGCAATTGGCCGCAGAATCTGGGGCGATGACTATGATGCACGCTGAGAACGGAATAGCTATTGATGTTTTGCGAGGCCAAGCCGCCGAACGCGGAGACACAGGATCTTTCTGGCACGGGAAAACTCGCCCTCCTGAACTAGAAGGCGAGGCAACCCATAGAGCGATTCAATTAGCGATCGTTGCAGGAGCCCCGCTGTACATAGTTCACCTCTCCTCAACGAATGCGCTAAGAGAAGTTGCCAGAGCAAGAGATGAAGGACGAAATGTCTTTGCTGAAACTTGCCCCCAATATCTCTATTTAAGCCTAGAAGAACATTTGGATCAGCCTGACATTGACGGGGTTCGCCATATCTGCTCCCCTCCTCTGCGTTCAGCGACGGATGGCAACCAAGACAATCTCTGGATGGGATTGAGAACCGATGATCTTTCAGTTGTAGCGACCGACCACTGCCCCTTCTGTGATAATGAGAAATTATTAGGAATTGATGATTTTCGAAATACACCCAATGGACTGGGGGTCATTGAACACAGGATGGACCTTTTGTATCAAGGAGTACGAAATAACGAAATCAGCCTTCAACGCTGGGTAGAGATTTGTTCTACGACACCGGCTCGCCTATTTGGACTACAAGGAAGAAAAGGCATCATCGCCCCAGGCGCTGATGCTGACATCGTCATATACAATCCTGATACTGAACATGTACTAGGCGTTTCAAGTCATCACATGGCTGTTGACCATTCTGTCTGGGAAGGAATGACTGTAACAGGGCAAGCAGAAAGTGTTATTAGTAGAGGCAGTTTTGTGATCAAGAATAGAGAATTCGTTGGGAATGCTGGACATGGACAATTCCTAAAACGGGCAATTCCTGAACCACTTCGCTAATCTTCAAAAAAAATCTTAGCGACTTGGTTTAGGTAGCCTTCTTGGTCCGGCATATCAAATATTGGAATTAGGAATTCGTCTATCCCGTTTATAGTGCAAAGTTGATGGATTTCTTCCCTACATTTCTGAATGTTTCCTTGGATTATAAAGGGTGTTATCCATTCATCCCGAACATGTTTTGCTGCCGATTCAAGTCCTTCGCTCATAGCTTCTTTGATAGTTTTTATTTGATCTTCGGTAATGCCAATCGCATTCTTTACGCTTTCAGGAGCATCTACTAGGCGATAAGTCATATGTGGGCGTATAAATTCCAAATCTTCTTTTTGTGTAACTATCGCAGTTGAATAACAGATTTTCGCTTCACCATGATCTCGTACTCTTTGTATGTATTGTCCAAGTTGAGGCTTGTAGATAAAGTCAAGCATCACCCCGTCAGCTACTGCTCCTCCAAGGGCAAGCATTTTAGGACCTCTTCCAGCAAGCCAAATCTCTATTTCTGACCTTACATAGCTGATCTTTGCTGATTGAAGTGAAGCTACCAGTCCATCGTGGGATACTTGATCTCCGGAGAAAAGTTTTTTAGCTATCTCAATCGTGTCACGAACAGCCCTCAATGGTTTTTCTCTTTTGATACCCAATGGATTTAGAGTCAAGGATCCACCGGCTCCAACACCTAAGAATGCTCTCCCATTTGATAACTCATCAAGCGTTGCGATTGCCGCTGCGGTTTGAGCGGGGTGGCGGGTATAAGGATTGGTTATTCCTGGACCAATTTCTATTATCTCTGTCGCTGTAGCTATAGCTGCCATCACAATATAAACATCCCGCGTTTCTAGTCCTTCGTCATAGACCCAACAACGCTCAAATCCGAGAGATTCAGCATGCCCTGCTACCTCTACTATCTCTGATAAAGGGCATTCTGGAATAACGTTTATACTAACTTTCACCTTTTCCACCCTCTTTCGACACTTTCCTCAAACGCTATAGCAACCATTTGTTGATTTTGATCAATTGAATATATGCATTCTTCAAGTTCTTGCACAAAGCCCAAGTTTTCATCAGTTACTTTTGTGACGACGATTTGCATCTTTGATTTCTCTGGGAGTTCTTTTCGGTTTCCTCTTTCTGAAAGTAAAACTTTCGCTGCCCTTGCTGGAGTCAACCGTTGGTAAGGACCACATTCTGCGAGAGCTGCCACTCGTAGCGGACGGTGACATTGATCTGCTATAACTCTTCCAAGTGCATCACCTCCAATTGTGGAAATCATCAATGTTATAGAGTGCGGTATTACGGGTTCATACCCTGCCGGTGCTTTAAACGGTCGTTTCCGTGAACCATCTGCTTCAACAAGGACATGGTCAACTGTTGAGAACCACTCGTCACAGAGGCTTTTTTCAACGCCTATTGCTTTAGGATCCCGAATTTCTTTCCAAATCATCACCGGTGCGCCACCTTTAATTCCTTGAATCTCTTTAGAAGTAGGGTCTAGGAGTGTTTCTAGCCCTTTGTGCTGGTCAGCACCCATTTTCGTAGTAGTTGTTAAGATAACTTTCCCTTTAAGTTGCTCTCCCAGAGCGTGAAGCAAGGTCGTTTTCCCTCCACCTCCGACAAAAGCGATGTGATGTTTACAGTTCTCTCTTAACAAGTCCAAAGATTCGCCAACACCGTAAAGTGGAGTAATTATTTCCATGACAAAATAGCCTCTAGGACTCCGTCACCTACAGCTAAGGCTTTATCGGAAATACAATTCCAATGATTGGATATTCGTGGATCCACGTCACCTATTTTCATCTTTTCTACCACAGTTACTGAAGGGTGAATCAAACCTCGTACAATACCGTTGAAAGGACCAAGTATCTCTATACCGTTAACACTTCCAAGGGTTTGACCTTCTTCTACACGATCCCCTATATTCACATTCCAGATGATCTGGCCACTTGCTGGAGATCGCAAAACCCTACTTTCCCCATAACCCGCAACGGGTTCCGGTATTCCTGTGTCTTTGAGTGCCCTGCCATGTGTTATCACCCTCCCCAACGAATGGCCTCGCTTCGTTTCAACCACCAAGTGACAATCTTCTCCTGCCTCAAATCCAGGCCCCATTCCAATGACCAGTTCAGCATCTGTGATTTTTGTATCAAGATTGGTTTTTGCTATACGTGCATCAATAATTATAGAAGAGCGAACATCAGGGATTCCTGTTGAAATCATCACGCTTACGAAACCCATTTGACTTCTTTTGATTGCCTCTTCGGCTGTATTGACAAGATGAACCTCCATACCTTCAATTTGCAAGTTGCCTTCAAAAACAGCGCTCGCAACTGAGACAGACCTTCGAACAGCTAGTGGATAATGTAACTCGGTCACGATCACTGGATATCCAGAATGGTGAAGTCTTGAAACGACCCCAGTAGCAAGATCCCCTCCTCCTCGAACAAGACAGAGCGTTTCAACCGGCGTTGTCACCAGCGATTACCTCTGCCAGAATTGAAACGGCTATTTCTTCAGGGTTTTCTGCGGCGATATTAAGACCAATTGGAGTCGCAATTCTCTCTAACTCTCCCTCAGCCACACCCTTATCAATAAGCGCATCCCGAACTACTTTCCACCTTTGGTTGCTTCCCATCAAACCAATATAAGAAGCAGAAGAGGCGAGAATAGCGGGGAGTATCTCACTATCTACACTAGGGTTTCGAGTTACAACTACTACACGTGTGTACTCGTCAATAGGCTCAATTGACAATGCCTCGAGTAGCGTCCCAGCTAACGCAATGCCTTCACCTTCAAACCCTTCTATGACTTCTTTACGGTCATCCCAGACAATCACTCGGTACCCTAACCATTGAGAAAGTTCCGAGACTGCTTTGCCTATGTGTCCTGCTCCGATTATATAAATAGTATTTTGTGGCATATACGGCTCCAAATATATTGCAACTTCCCCTCCGCAAACGCCTGGGTCTCCTATAGAAGGGTTTACAAGCGAATAATTAATTTGGTGAGGTTTCCTTTTTTGTTTAATTGCTTTGATGGCTTCAGAAATTACTCTGGACTCCAACTCGCCACCCCCTACTGTGTCAAGTGTAGATCCGTCTTCGAAGACAAGCATTTTTGCTCCAGCTTTTCGGGGCACCGATTTACTGGAATTTATTACTGTACAGAGGACGACAGGTTTGCGTTCAGAGAGTTTAGAGAGAAGTTCCTGAAATATTTTCATTTTGCCCACAACCGTTTCGCCTGTTCGTGAAGTGCCGTTCTAACTGCCTCTTTATCTATGTCAAGAACTTGTTTATCTCTGACCAGCCATTTACCTGCGACCATTACATCTTTAACGTGGGCAGAATTTCGCCATAAAATGACTTGTTCTACTATGTTCTCTGCAGTCACTGGAGTAGGAAATTTCGCATCAATTATTTGAAGGTCAGCTGAAAACCCTTCATTTAATTTCCCTACGTTGGTGAGTCCTAGTGCTTTAGCTCCACCGAAAGTTGCCATCTCTAGTACATTCTGTGCTGACATCACCCCAGGGTCACGCAATCTTGCCTTATGGACGAGAAATGCTCCTCGCATGACTTCATAGAAGTCATTAATATACCCGTCGCTTCCGAGTCCTATTGTTATTCCTTGATCTAGCAATTCAGGAATGGGGGCTATTCCTCCACCTACTTCGCAATTAGCCAGAGGCATATGGGTTACTTTGATTTCGTTTCTCTCGAGAATTTCTTTTTCTTTTTCTGAAAGGTGCACGCATTGACTGGCAATGAATTTAGTATTTGTGACTCCAAGGTCTTCATACAGTTCCAGAGGGCGTTTACTGTGGTTTTCTTCGCACCAGACTCCCTCGTGAGTACCTTCGTTGCAGTGAACGTGGAATCCAAGTCCGCTCTCTTCTGCTTTCTGAAATGCTTGCGAAATGAATTCTTTTGAACACGTAAAGGTTGTATGAAGGCACATCATCGCTGAGATAAGGTCATCTTCTTTGGTGGCTTCGTGGAGAACCAGATTCTCTTCTATCCCCATCTGTGCAATTCTCTCTCCTGAACGTTCAGTTGCTTCGAAGCTGAGTATTCCCCTGAGTCCGGTTTCTTTAATGACATCTCTTTGAATCAATAGTCCTCCAGGTAGCGAATTTGGAGCTTCTAAGATGTCGTAAAAGGTCGTGGTTCCCGATTGAAGCATCTCTACGCACGCCCATTTAGTTGCCACCGCTATCATTTCTTGGTCTAGCGAATCTTCTATTTTGGGCCACCAGTAGTCTTTGAGAAATTCCCAAAATCCTTCGGGAGGGTTGTCTAATGGGATTCCGTGTGCCAGAACCCCATATAGGTGAGTATGGGCATTAACAAACCCAGGTAGGAGAATGTTCTCCGATGCATCAATAACATCATCCTCAGGGTAATTCTTTTGCAACTCTTTATTGCTTGCAACATCAACGACTTTGTTCCCCATAACACGAACTCCACTTGATTGTCTTGGCAACTGTTCAGCAGATGTGATTAACCAATCGGCGTTGATTATCGTCATGATAAGGCTCCCCCATCTATGCGTATCGATTCTCCATTAATGTGTCGTGCTTCGTCAGAAGCGAGATATGCAATCAGCCCGGCGACACTTTCAGGCTCTGCGAAACTCGCCAGAGGGCTTTGTCGTAAAAGTAGATCCATATCGGGTTCCTCTACTGGCGGCATTTTTGACATAGCAGTTTTGATTCCACCTGGATTAACGCAATTCACTTGTAAACCTTCTTTACCGTATTCAACTGCTAGTGATTTGGTAAGTGCTAGAACTCCGGCTTTGCTTGCTGCGTATGCTACAGAGTATGGGATGCCTGCTAAAGCAGTCGTGGATGAGGTGTTAACAATTGACCCGCCAGTCTTGAGTAAATATGGAAGGGCCTCTCTGCAAACTAGGAAAGTTCCGGTTAAATTTACCGCTAACGTTTTTTCAAAATCCTCAACTGAGTGTTCATGACTGTGACGCCATATTTGGATTCCAGCAATATTAATCACTGTGTTTATCGCTCCGAATTCTTTGACCATTTCGTTGATGGATTCCGTGACATCTTTTTCTTTTGATACATCACAAATCTTGAATCTGACATCTACTCCGTGGTCTGAGCACCGTGCGGCTGTCGTTTCTAACTCTCTCTCTTGAATGTCAACAAGAAAAAGTGTTGCTCCTTCAGATGCTAGACGAAGAGAAGTGGCTGCTCCGATGCCAGTTGATGCTCCTGTAATAAAGACGGATTTACCTTCGAAATGTCCCATATTGGTTAGTTTCTAAGTTCGGAAATTTTTTCCCAAACACGTTCTGGCGTGAACGGAATATCATTTATGGCTGCTCCTGTAGCATGCAGAATCGCGTTTCTGATCGCCGGAGCAACTCCATCTTTGGGAATTTCAGCAACTGCTTTGGCACCAAATGGCCCTGAGTCTTCCATGGTTTGGATGAGAAATACTTCGAAATCCGGCATTTCATCTGCTCTGTAGATTTTGTATGGTCCTAGGCTGTCGTTGACCATGCATCCTTCTTCATTGAATGCGTACTCTTCGCAGTGCGCGTATCCAAGAGCTTGCAACATGCCTCCTTCGACTTGACCTGATGCAGTTACTGGATTTATGGCTACCCCGCAGTCAACTGCCATGACGAGTTTTTGGACTACGACTTGACCAGTTTCTATATCCACTTCAATTTCTGCGAATTGCGCTGCGAAAGGAGCCGGGCATTCGGGTGAAACGTAGGAAGCTGTTCCCATGATTTGTTCATGGTCTTCAAGGTGGAATGCTTCCATAGCGATATCTTCAATCGAGACAAATGACCCATCTGGGGCGTGGGCTTTTTTGTCGCGTAGTTCTATTGTGCAGGGTTCTTTCACGTTAAGCATCTTTGCTGCTCGTTCTTTAAGTCGTTCCCGCACTTTCTCTGCTGCGAGTTTTGCAGCTGTCCCAGAGATGTATGTGGTGCTTGATGCGTAGGCTCCTGTGTCGAATGGAGTCACATCAGTATCTGAAGAATAAACCTGAATATCGCTTAGTGAGACACCTAAAACTTCAGCTGCAATTTGGCCAAGAACGGTATCCGCTCCTGTTCCAAGGTCAGTTGCTCCTACTAGCATATTGAAAGAACCATCATCATTAATTTTGATACTGCAGCCGCCCATGTCCAGAAATGGGATCGCGGTTCCGTGCATGCAGAAAGCAAATCCAAGTCCTCTGCGAATATTGGGTTTTTCTTTGGGAGAGGTCCAATTGGGGTCCTCCTTTAGGTGCCACTTGATTGCCCGTTTACCTTGGGCCACACACTCTTCTATTCCATTAGATGTGATTCGCGGGTACTCCTCAATATCAGCTGGGTCAACAGCGCGTTCTCCAAGGTGGGGAGCGATATTGAGCTCATCTCCTACTTTGACCCAGTTAAGCCTTTTGAACTCAATTGGGTCCATCTCAAGAGCGTGAGCTATATCTTCCATATGTGCTTCAAGAGCAAATTCGGCTTGTGGTGCTCCGTAACCCCGATATGCACCTGCTACTGGAATGTTGGTGTAAACGACATCACAATCAAATTTTTTGTTCTCAGCGTTATAGGAAGTCAGCCCTCGGAGTCCAGCAACAGTTTGAACTGTTTGACCATGGGTCCCATATGGTCCGGTATTCCCAATCAGTCGCAGATTCTGTGAAACCAATTTGCCTTCCTTAGTTACCCCTGTAGTGAAGGTAAGCGTTTGCGGATGGCGTGTACGTGAGCCTATAAACTCTTCACTGCGATCTAATTCTAATTTGACAGGACGTCTTGTCGCTATTGCAAGATGAGCAACGATATCTTCTATAAGCATTTCTTGTTTAGCGCCGAATCCGCCACCAATCCGAGGTTTTATTACACGTACATCTTTAATATCACGATTGACTAAAGGAGCGAGCATTCTACGAACGTGGAATGGAACTTGAGTCGCTGTTCGAACTACTAGTCTTTCATCGCCATCCAACCAAGCAACAGAAATGTGGGGTTCTATCGGGACTTGTTGGACTTGATGCACCCTAAACGTATCTTCAAAAACATGGTCAGCTTCTTCGGCCCCCTTTTCAACATTTCCGCGCTCAGCTTCAATACGAAGGACTATATTTCTTTCTGCATTGAAGATTTCTTCGGTATCGTCTTCATCATGTATTACAGGAGAATCGGGTTCTAACGCTTCAATCTCATCAAGTACATGTGGAAGGACTTCATATTTTACTTTTATTAACTTGATCGCCTCTTTGGCAATCTGCTCCGTTTCTGCAGCTACAGCAGCGACACGATCACCAACGTGACGCACCTTATTATCAAAACTTACTTGATCATGAGGGTGAGGGTTGGGCCAGCTTTGCCCTCCTGATGCGTATTTAGTTCTTGGCATATTCTTGTAATGAAGCACAGCGTGCACACCTGGAAGAGCGACTGCTTTAGAATCATCAATGTCAATTATCCTGGCATGCGCGTGTGGGCTTCGAAGTACCTTTGCTGTCAATTGCCCTCTTTCTTCGAAATCATCGGTAAAAGCAGGGTTGCCTTTGACGAGGCGTACTGCATCTACCTTTACTTCAGGTTTCCCTACCACTGCCATTTCTGGGACGTCTTTAGATGGGATGACTCTTGGAATCGCAGCAGAAGCAATCGGACCTACATCAGTAGGGTCAACTTCTGCGGGGTTACTCCCATCAGTTAACGGGGGAAGGTAAATCGGTCCAAAAGGTTCATTTGTTTCTCCACGCATAAGCGCCGCTGCCCTTAGAACTGCTTCAACAGGCTTTATATAGGCTGTTTCTCTATCTAAAATTCCTGAAAGCATATCTCTCACTTCGCTTTCCGAGGGATTCGGATTTTTCTTTATCAGCGCCCAGGTTCCCAAAATCATAGCCGGAGTTGAGTAACCAGATTGCATGGCTCCTGTCGCTACAAATGCTATTTGGATTGGATGAAGTTCGGATTGGTTGAACCATTCAACCGTAATAACTTCATGCCCATCAATTTGAGCTGCAAGCATGCAATCAGTGTTAATGAGCTTGCCGTTAATCAGCACAGCTGATGCCCCTGTCTCGCCTGTGTCAGATCCGTACCGGACGCTTATCATCCCTTTTCTTCGAAGAAGCTGGAGAAGAGTTTCGTAAAGTTCTATATCTTCCGAAACTATTTTTTCATTTAATTTGAAAGCAATTTTCATTGGCTAATCTCCATCATCACCCGTTGGTAAAGAACTGATGCAAGATGTGACCGGTATGCGACTGATCCTCTGAAATCTTCTTTGGGCTTAAGCGCCTTAAGTTCATTTTTAGCTCTTACTAGTATCGGGGTATCCCCTACGCCGGTAAACGCCACTCGGATTTTGCCACCGTTACTTTTTGTGGCGGCGGCCGAAACGATAGGAGTATCCATAGGTGTCCTGCTGACCGACTGGAATGATGTAAGTAGATCCTCTTCGCCTGTTGTTATTCGGATAGAGGTGATGATCTCTTTCGCTAGTTTAGTTTGAAGGTATTCATCTAAATCAATCCAAGTTTCACCATTTATTTCTATTTCGGCAGCGAATGCTAAAAGCCCAGCTAGAAGGACACTCTCCGCATCTGCTAACGCGATTGTGCCCCCTAATGTGGCTTGATTCCTAAGGGCTGAAGGCAATTCTCTTCGCGCAAGGTTTCGAAGGATCTCCGGTATTTCTACTGCTGTCTCTATCTCTGAGATTCGGGTCATGGACCCAATGGTTACTTGTTTATCACCGGATTCTTTCAGGACAGATATCTTATCGAAATCCAACTCTTGAAGATCTACGATTTGGACTCCATCACCTCCTTGTTTCAGGATTGACGGAACCGCATCTGTGCCCCCGCCTACAACTATGGCGTTTGGCTGGGATGCAAGTTCAATAGCCTCTTTGAGGCTTACGGGTCGGTGATAGGCTAGTACGCTTGGCATACCAAAATCCTCTCTAATCGGCCCTTCCGGGGATACGCCACCGGTTGAGTACAACTCAAATTGTGACTCTAAATTTAGCCTATAGAGTAACGGCCAGTCCAACGGTTCCTTCGAATCATTATAAAAGTTACGTTTTTTCGTTGAATAGTAGTAACGGGAACTATAAAACCCGAACTAGTTCTACTCGAAACGAAATGGTGTCATGTTAGTAACAATTAGTGTGACAGATGACCCCTGCTCCGCCTCTCTCTCATCAGGTAATTAATAGTATTATGAGGGTAGCGAAGATCGTGAAACATAATATATCAATGCTAATAGCAACAACAATCTGGATGCTTACGATGGCTTTGAGTTATGCTGCTCTCATTTTCACGGGGAGTATGCTTGACGGCGAGAAGGCATCAGGTATTAGCGTCACGACTGCATGGTCTGTCATAGGAATAGGCCTAGTAGGTTGTGTCCTTCTTCCAGTGGTTGTCGTTATCAGCAACAAACGTAAAAACTAAATATCTTTTTCGAATTCACATAGAAAGCGGGAGAATTCTCTTCAGCTTTGACTTGCGAATGAGAGATATGGCTACAGCCATGCCAATGAGGGAAGTTCCGATTCCCAAAACATGGATCCATGCAAAACCACTACCGATAGCCTGACTTGTTGAGTCACTAATTGAAAGGTTTTCCCCGCTTAAAACATTGCGTACTGCCTCAACATCACCTGTTTTATGGTTTACAACAGCGAGCAGAATCGCTCCCGCCATCGCAACTCCATAGGAGATAGATAAAGTTCTTATGAACTGATGAGCGCTGTTTGATCTTCCCATTTCAGAAGGGTCGCTCTTAGATTGAAGGAGTGTGAGTCCAGAGGTGGAAATAAAGCCAATGGAGAAACCTACTAGAAAGAACGAAAAGAAAAGAACTGGCAATGCCCACCCTAAAGCAACACTTGTTCCGGCTAGGCAAACCGACAATGGCATCATTAAAGAGCCTAAGAGAATGACTTCTTCTTCCTTGCGAGAGTTTAGAAGCCTACTTGCCAAGAATGCTGAAATAGTCCACCCCACGGTAACAAAAACAACTGAGAAAGCTGCGAGAGTTTCTGAACGCCCTCTAGTCGTTTGCATGTATAGCGGTAAATAATTATCGATGGCTAACCCGGTTAGGACTGCTAATCCGGCGACTAAGTGAATTCTATTTAAAGGAAATCTAGTGAGGTGCTGTCGTTCTAATACAGGTTTGGGGTGCCTTCCTGAATGACTCCAATAGACGCGAGCCGCTATGAATGCCACAGAGAATAAGATCACTGAAGCTATCCAACGAGAAGCTATCTGGGTTACGGCGACTAGGGAAGACGTGATCGCCACGGAAAGCACAGTGATGCCTGTTGCATCAAACTCAATGTCTCGGAGGCGTCGGGTTTCGTCAGTATCCGGTAGAGTGCCCCAACCCATAAATAGTGCCAAAGTCGTGATTGGAAGTTGGACGAAAAAGATAAGTCTCCATCCCCCAAATTCTAACAAAACGGCTGCTAAGGCTGGGCCCCCCAATCCAAGGGTGCCCCATACCATTGAATTTGCAGCGAATGCTTGTGGTCTTAGTGAGTCGGGGTATGCCAAGCCCACCGATGCTAGTGCAACTGCGATTACTAGACCTCCCCCAATTCCTTGCAACGCCCGAAAGATTATGAGCATTTGGAGGTTGGGGGCAACGGCTGCTGCCAAGCTAGTAAGAAGAAACCAAATTCCTGTAATACGGAATGTCTTCCGAACCCCAATTGCATCAATAATTGGGCCTGCAGCGATAGCCGCTATCGCTGAAGTTGCTAGAAATGATGTGATCACCCATGGGGTGAGAGATACATTACCTAGATCTTTCGTGATATTAGGAAGTGCGGCTACGATAGCTAACCCATCAAATGCGGCGACTGCGACTACGGTCAAGTTTGCAAGGGTAATTGGTAGAAGTTTCCCACTCCATATACTCGCATTGTTGTTCGCTTCTGAAGTTGAGGTTGCCACGGGAGAAGAGTATCTCGCGCAGCCTCTTAGATGCGGAATGATCCACAATTAGAGCGACGCTAAAGGGCTAGCATGTTAAGTGATGACTTCTTGGAATAATAGGAATAAGCAAAAGTATGTTAGGTGGCTAGCAGTTTTTCTTGCTTTTGCTATAGCTTTACCGTTCGCTGTCGTTCTCTTGTCAAGTCCTGAAGATGAAGATAGTCAGCGCCAAGAAGACTCATCTCTATATGAGGAGTCTCCTCCTAGTGTGCAAGAAGTCGTTAGCGATAGCAGTGAAGTCTCCCCTACAGCACTTCCTTTTACCATTGAACAAGAACCGCAAAATCGAGCTCCGGTGATAGGCATTGATGGACCTGAGTGCTTTAGTTCATTATTTGAAGATAACTTAATTCCTATTTCAATATCGGTTTCTGACGAAGATGATACCTCGGTGACTCTTGATCTTGCAGCTCAAATCGGAGATGAAGTTCTAGATTTAACTGAATACATTGTTGAAGGAACTTATCTAATTGTTCCAGGCACTTCAACCGCTTCTTTGCCAATTCCTGATGAAATAGGCTCCTACTTGTTATTAATAGCTCACGCTACAGATAGTGATGGAGCTAGTTCGGAAACTGCTCTGGTTATTCCGAACCGCTGTCCTTCAACTGAATAGTTAAGTTAAGTTTAGTTTGTAACTTTAGGTTCGCTGACGCCGAAGAGATTTATTGCCCCCAATGGAGCAGAATTTGAGTATCGTTTGGTTCTGAATGGGGAATTCGCTACAACTCGACAATAAGCGGGGATTTCAAAATCTTCACCGAACTCTATGTCTCCGTTGGTGATTTCAGATATTTCAGTCCATTCTCCATCAATTTCAAATTCCAGAGAGAACGTTGTACCTAGGGTTCGTTTCGCTTTTATTGACCAAATGATTTCAGATACTAACCCGTTGATATTGACAACTACAGGCAATGAGTTCAGTTCTAATACATGTGATGGCAAATCTTTCTCATTTGAGTATGGCTGATTCATTGATCCGTATTCGAGTTTTCCTGAGTCCATGCGAATAGTGAATTTTATGGCTTTCAAACCTGGTACATCAGATAGGTAATCTATCTCTGAATCCTGGGTTAATTGACTGTTAGTCTCAGTTTCAACTGCTTTTCTTAGCGCAACGCCACTATCAAATTCAGAGATTGCGATATGGGTAATTCTTGGTGATCGTCGTCCGAGATATAGGAACATGAATATTCGTGCGGCTAGAAGAAGGACCGCTCCGGCAACTATGAGAATCCACCATGGGAATGAATCATCGTCTTCTCCGCATCGTAAATCTGGGTCAGTTACACACTCAGGAGCTATCTCATCTGGATCAAGTATGCCATCATCATCACAATCCGAATCAGTTATACACTCAGGAGCTACTTCTTCACCGTCAAGTAGGCCATCATCATCACAATCCGAATCAGTTATGCACGGTTCTGTCGGTTCTTCACCGTCAAGTAGGCCATCATCATCACAATCAGGATCAGTTATGCACGGTTCCGTCGGTTCTTCGTTATCGCGAATCCCATCACCATCACAATCAGGATTATCTGGGCAAGGGTCTTCGGTGTCAAGTATGGAATCGCCATCTCGATCGCTTTCATCATCAAAGTTGGTTACTCCCACTCTTTGATTAGCGACTTCTGCAAATAGGGGGTCTGAATTTGCATCAGAGATTGAAATAACGATAATTGGATATTGCTCATTATCAAGGAACGTGTCATCCACTCCAGTGACAGTAACGATTTGTGGCTCATCCCAGTTCTGTGGGGTAAAGGTGAGCGATTCAGTAACTGTTGCCTCACCTGTATCGGTTGAGATAAGTGTGAGGATAACTTCTGAGAGAGGTTCTGCTGTTAGAACGATAGCGAATGTATCAATGGTTCCTGTTTCGTTCACTATGACGTAACTGTTATTTAGGGTGATCTCAAATCCAGCAACGTCATCATCCAGGTTTGTTCCTACTACGGTTTCACTGTCAACATTTGTGAAGTCAGGGTCAGACGTTGCATCATTAATCTCTGCGAGTATTTCGAATTGAATATCCCCATCGATTAACCCATCGTTTTCTGGAGTCACTGTGATTACTTGTGGGGTATTCCAGTTCTCGGGAGTGAAGGTTAAGGATTGTATTGAAATTGTTGCTTCATCTGAAATATTTGCATTTAATATCAGGTTTTCATTTGAGTTTGCGTCTGTTGGTTGACTGAGCGTTATTTCAACGTCGCTTGTTGGTTGCGCTGTGAGAACAATAGAGAATGTGTCAGTTGTTCCATCTTCACTGATGACTGTGTCTCCACCAGTTTGAATAATTGTGAATCCTGCCTCATCATCATCAATTGTTTCAACAGAAATTGTTGTATCCGCTAGTCCGTCGAAATCATCATCTGTATTCTGAGAGTCAACGGAGATTGTTATGGTTGAGTTTTGGTTGCCATCAATTAAGTATTCGTTAAATGCTTCTACTGGAATTGTTTGCTCGGTATCCCAGTTGTTGGTGGTAAATGTGATGCTCCCGATTACGGTGACTTCCTCAACATCATCTGAAGTGACTGTGAATACAACATCTGTGACTGGCTGGGCTGTTAGGACGATCGTAAATGCATCAGAGAAGCCGTCTTCTTCAACTATTGTCGCACCGTCGGTTTCAGCCACTGCATATCCTGGTGTGTCATCGTCTGTGGTTGATGAGGAGATAGATTTTGGTGAAGTGAATGCAAAGTCTTCATTTGAAGCGGCCACGTTAATACTTACAGTGATTGTGCTAGTAACTGTCCCGTCAATTAGGTAGTCATCCACACCTGTGACTGTGACTGTTTGTGGCACATTCCAATTTGAAGTAGTGAATGTCAGCGAACTTGGTACTGATGTTTCGCTACTATCAGATGAAACGATGTCCATAACGACATCGGTTTGTGGTTGTGCATCAAGGACAACACTGAATGTATCAGTCGTTCCGGATTCAGCGACCTCTGTTGAACCGTCAGTTTCTGTGACGGTGAATTCGGGGGTATCGTCATCAGTGGTTGTGACGACTACTGTCTGATCTTCTAGTGAGTCGAAGCCATCATCAGAATTGGCATCATCAATACTGACTATTACGTTTGTGTCTTGATTGCCGTCGATCAATGTTCCGTCATCAATTCCTGTGACGGTGATGGTTTGTGGGGTATCCCAATTAGCGGATGTGAAAGTAACAGATGCTGGAACGGTTGCTTCACCGGTGTCATCAGAAGCAATGGTGAGAACAACGTCTGAAGTTGGTTGGGCATCTAGGACGATCGTGAATGTGTCAGTAGTCCCAGACTCATCAACCTCGGTGGAGCCGTCGGATTCAACAATGGTGAACCCAGGAACGTCATCATCCGTGGTTGTTACGTTAATCGTTTGGTCGACCACTGAATCAAAGTTGTCATCTGATGCTTCTTGGACGATTGCAACTGTGATATCTGAGATTTGCGACCCGTCGATGATTCCTACGTCATCGATACCGGTTGTTGTAATCGTTTGTGGTGTGTCCCAATTCTCATTTGTGAAGGTTATTGATCCTGGGTTTACAGTTACCTCTGTTACATCACCTGAAGTTACCGAAAGAACTACGTCCTCTGGTGGTTCAGCGTCTAGGACGATCGTGAATGTGTCAGTAGTCCCAGACTCATCAACCTCGGTGGAGCCATCGGATTCAACAATAGTGAACCCGGCTACATCATCATCAGTCGTGGTCGCTGAAACAGTTTCATCAGCTAAGTCATCAAAATTATCATCTGATGCAGTATCTAGTACAGAAATGGTAATTGTAGAGACTTGATCGCCATCAACTATTTGTTCATCTGCTCCCGTAACGGTAACGGTTTGTGGCGTATCCCAATCAGCGGATGTAAAGGTAATTGAGCTTGGGTTGACTGTTGCTTCACTGCTTGATTCTGATGTGACTGTTAATACGACGTCTGATGTTGGTTGGGCGTCAAGGACAATTGTGAATGTGTCAGTAGTTCCAGATTCAGCTACCTGAGTGGAGCCATCGGATTCAACAATGGTGAACCCGGCTACATCATCATCAGTCGTGGTTGCTGAAACAGTTTCATTAGCGACGGAATCGAAGTTATCGTCGGAGTTTGCGTCGTCTACAGCGACCGTGATCGTTGAGACGATATCACCATCCACAAATCCATCGTCAATTCCGGTGACGGTGATGGTTTGTGGCGTGTCCCAGTTAGCGGATGTGAAGGTCAGTGGGCTGTTTACGGTTGCTTCGCCTGTGTCATCAGAAGCAATGGTGAGGACAACGTCTGAAGTTGGCTGAGCGTCTAGGACGATCGTGAATGTGTCAGTAGTCCCGGATTCAGCTACCTCGGTGGAGCCATCGGATTCAACAATGGTGAACCCGGCTACATCATCATCAGTCGTGGTCGCTGAAACAGTTTCATCAGCTAAGTCATCGAAGCTATCATTTGAGTTGGCATCCTCAACAGCGACCGTGATCGTACTGGTGATGGTTCCATCAATAATGTCATCGTCAATTCCGGTGACGGTAATGGTTTGTGGTGTATCCCAGTTAGCTGGGGTAAAGGTAAGTGGGCTGTTTACGGTTGCTTCGCCTGTGTCATCAGAAGCAATGGTGAGGACAACGTCTGAAGTTGGCTCAGCGTCTAGGACGATCGTGAATGTGTCAGTAGTCCCAGACTCATCAACCTCGGTGGAGCCATCGGATTCAACAATAGTGAACCCGGCTACATCATCATCAGTCGTGGTCGCTGAAA